>DASXEF010000076.1:0-6756 GCA_036490255.1 Kofleriaceae bacterium | reverse complement strand
CGACGATTCCATCGACGACGCGGTCTGCGTGCAGCCGTGGAGCACGACGACGAGCGGCGCGTTGCTCGCCAACCCCGTCGGCACGTGGTCGTACATGAGCAGCGCGCCCGGGTTCGAGCCGAAGCTCGCAACGGCGGTCTGCGTGGACAGCAGGAGATGCGCGAAAGGCATGGCCGCGGCGTTTTGCAGCCGACATGCCGCACGCGGATCGCCTCCGTTTCGGCGCTACGCGTCGATCCGTTGGATCCAGCCAACAGGCCCCGATAGCCCGTGTGGGTCGCCGCCATCGCCGGGGAGATCCGCGTATTTAAATGTGCTTCTTGAGCGATCAATTCGACCACGTTACCCTCGCAGCCGCGTGGAGATCAGCGAGGCAACGCAGGTGCCGCTAGCCAAGTGGCCCTTATGGACGTGGTTCGCGTATCCCGCGCTCGCGATCGCGATCGGCGGCGGCCTCGGCATCGCCGTCGCGAACATCCGCCAGCATCGCGAGCCGCGGCCGGTTCATACCGCCGCCACGATCGAGCCGATCGTCGCGGCGCCGCAACCGAGCATCGCTGCACCGAGCCCCGAGATCGAGATCGATCCAGATCCGATCAAGGCCGTCGCGCCCAGACAGAAGACCAAGAAGCCGGTCAAGAGCGCGCGATGCAACGTCTACGATCACATGAACGGTTGCTAGGGTCGCGATGATGTGGCGCGTCGTGATCGCGGTCGTCGCGCTGGCATCCGCGGCGCATGCGGATCCGTCGCCCGATCACGTCAAGGCGACCTCGCTGTTCGACGAAGGTCGCCAGCTGATGATCGATCACGATCCCGAAGGCGCGTGCGCGAAGTTCGCCGAGTCGATCCGGATCGAGCCGCTCGCCGCGGGCACGATGCTCAACCTCGGCCTGTGCCACCAGGAGCTCAACCACTACAAGACCGCGCTGTACTGGTTCCGCAAGGCGCAGCTCCGCGCGAGCGAGACCGATCCGCCCCTGCCCGCGTACGAAAAAGAAGCGCGCGAGCGCACCGCGGTTCTGATGACGGTCGTCGCGACGATCCGGATCCAGCTCGCGGTCAACGCGCCGCAAGAGACGCAGGTCTCGGTCGACGACGAGCTGATCCGTCCCGACGATTACGCGCACCTCGAGATCGATCCGGGACATCACGTCGTCGTCGCGACCGCCGGCAAGCTGAGTTTTCGCTCGGAGCTCGACGTCACCGGCAAGGGCGGCGAGACCGTCGTCGTCAATTTCGGCACCGCGCCGCCGCCGGCGACGCCCGAGCCGACGAAGCCCGAGCCGCCCGCACCCGAAGCGCCGGCGGTGCGTGTCGCGACGAACGCGCACCGCGCCGCATCGCTGTACGTCGCGATCGGCGCCGGCGCACTGCTCGCCGGCAGCTTGGCGCTCACGCTCTACGAGAAGCACGTCTACAACGACAACAAGGCCGCCGCGCTGACCGGCGACGCCGGCGCGCTCGACAAGACGCAACGCGCGACCGACATCGCGCGCGATTACGGCACCGGCCTCGCGATCGGTGGGATTCTCGCGGCAGGTGCCGCGGTGGTCCTGTATCTGACGTCGTCCGAAACCGTCGTCGCGCCGGTCATCGCGCCTGGTCAAGCCGGCGCCATGCTGACGAGGCGGTTCTGATGCGCGCCGCGCTCGCGATCGTGCTCGTCGCGACGGGCTGCAACGTCGTGTTCGGCTTCGACGACATTCACCCGGTCGATGCCGGCGCGCCGGCGCCGAACGTGTTCTCGTCACCCGGGCCGCGCTTGCACGCGATGGGCTACGACTTCGGCGAAGCCGTCACCGTCACGCTCGCCGCCGACGAGCCCGGCACCGTCATCTACTACACGACGGACGGCTCGACGCCGTCGCCGAGCTCGAAGCACGGCACGACGCCGGTCACCGGGATCGCGATGTCGTCGACGACGACGCTCACGTACTTCGGCTCCGACGGCGGCAGTGACAGCGCGCCGGTCGCCGACTTGTACGACGTCACCACGGCGGCGCAGGATGTCGCCGGCTACTACGTGACGAGCGTGCTGCTCGACGGCATGTCGCCGGTCGTCGTCGTGAAGCCGGGGCAAGTGCTGTCGAGCGCGACCGCGAAGGTCCAGGCGTGGGTTCAAGCGAGCTGCCCGGCGTGCGCGGCGCAGATCGTCTACGGCGTCGACACGACCGACCAGGGCTGCATCTTCGATTCGGTGCGTGACGATTCGTCGGGTCCCGGCGTCTATCCCGGCTTCACGCATACCGCGACGTTCAAGCTCACCGCGCCGATGACGCCCGGCGTGCATCAAGTTCGCATCACGCACTCCGAGCAGACGACGTGCGCGGCGGCAATGGCGATGAGCTCGCTCGTCACGCGACCCGATCAGTCGCGCATCGGCGTGCTGATCGTCGAGTGAACGTGCGCGATTCCCGCACGGGCATGCGCGTTGCACCGCACCACGTCATGACTAGATCCGTCGACGCGCTCGAGCTGCTGACCTCACAACACGACGAGCTCGCGGCGATCATCAGCCGGCTCGAATCCGTCGCGCCCGATCGGCGAGCGCTCGTGATCGGCGAGCTCGCCGACAAGCTCTGCGCGCATCTCGCGGCGGAGCAAGAGCTGTTGTATCCGTCGGTCGCGGTTGTGACGCACGCGCTCGATACACGCGAGCCGTCCGCCGAGGACGAGACCGTCAAGGCCGCGCTCGCCGACCTGCTCGGCACCACGCTCGACGCCGCCGACTTGCGGTCGCGCATCGAGGCGTTGCACGCGCTGATCGAGTCGCACAGTCGGTGGCAAGACACGTTGTTCGTCGAGCTCGCGGAGACGCTGCCGGACGAGATGCTCGGCGAGCTCGGCGCGCAGTTGCTCGAGCTGTCGGAGAGCGCGCGCTCCGTGATGCTGTGAGCCTGCGATCGCAGCGCGAACACCGACGCGGGTGAGATCGGTCCGACGACTTCGTAGGCTCGCGAGTACGCTGTTTGCAACCGATAGCGACCATGCCCGATGGCTGCGTGCTGGTGATCGACGACGATCCGGAGATCCGCGAGATGATGGACGCGGTGCTGACGAAGTCGGGATTTGTCGTGGTGACCGCGGCCGACGGCGACGAAGGGCTCCGGCTGGTCCGCTCGGAACGGCCCGCGCTGATCTTTCTGGACATCCACATGCCGGTGACCGACGGCGCCGCGTTTCGCGAAGCGCAGCGGCGCGACGCCGAGCTGATCCGGATCCCGACGGTCGTGATGACGGCCGCCGACGGCGAGCCATTGCTCGATCTCGCGGTCGCCGAGACGCTGCGCAAGCCGGCTCGACTCAACGATCTGCTGCGGATCGCACGACGCTACTGCGCGCGCTAGCGATCGTGACGCAGCTTGCGTTCGACGTCGTGGACGAACCGGACGAGCTCGGCGCGATCGCGCTCGAGCATCGGGCCGAGCTCGACGCCGACCAGCTGGATCGATCCGCGCCGCAGCGGGCTCGACTCGAGCGGCGTCACGCGCATGACGGTGCCCGAAACGTGGATCGCGCGCGCGGGCAACTCGAGCGAGAGCTCCAGTGCGTCGCCGACGACGAGCACCTCGTCGGTCTCGAGCTGCATGCCACCGCCGCTGAGATCGACGGTCGTCACCGCGACGAGCTCGCCCATCGCGCGCGTCGGATTCGGGCTCGCGATGACCGAGAGTGCGACCGGCAACGTTGCGGCGACGCGAAAGTATTCCCGGCGCTGCGCTGCGACGCGCTGCCCGGTGTCGCTGATCTTGACCAGCGGAATTCCGGACTCGCCCGGATCGCGGACCTCGACGACCGCGCTGTCGAGGGACCACACGGCGCCGTCGTCGCCGGTGCCGACGAGCTTGACGCGCTCGCCCGCGCTGACCGGCGCCAATGCTTGGAGCTCGATCCACACGTGCGCGTCGACGACCTGGATCACCCACGCGGCGACACGGCGCTTCGCGTGCGTGAGCTCGAGCTCGACGGCCTGACCGAGCTCGAACGACGTCACCAGCACCTACTTCGGCCGGATTCGCCGCCTGTAAAGCGCAGCAGACACGTTGCGGCCGCGGCCCCCATGCGAGCGCGCGGCTAGACCACGGATTTCACGTCGGCGGCGTGGCACGTCGTCTGCTCGAGGAGACGGTCATGCGCCTCGCTTGGCTCCTTGCGGTGATCTGCGTCGCGGCGACGGCAAGCGCGAGCCCCCGCGTCGTCGTGACCGACTTCGACGGCCCACGCCAGCTCGCCGACGTGACGCGAAGTGTCGTGGTCGGTCTGCTCGACAAGTACGACGTCGTCTCGACGAAGCGCTGGCAGTCCGTTGGTTGGGCGAGTCACCCACCGTCATGGCCGGCCCGGGCGAAAGCTGCGGGCGTCGACGCCGTGATCGACGGTTGGATCGATCTGGAGTCGCACACGCTCACCGTCGCCGTGACCGACGCGCAGAGCGGCCGGCAGATCGACACCATCTTGGTGAAGGTCAGCGACCGCGGCGTCATCAGCGCTGCTGAAACTGCCAAGCTCGCTGCGGGACTCGACGACCTCCTCGCGTGGGTCGATCCAACCGTGCCCGTCGAACCTCGCGATCCACCACCCGCGCACCTGCCGGCGGTCGTCGCCGACCGTTCGTATCCGCGCAGCGAGCCCGTGATCGAAGTGCTGCTCACCGGCGGCTTCTACGACCATCATCAAGGCGCCGTGGTGTGGGCCGACGGCACCGTGCAGCTGTTCGGCCCGACATGCACGCGCCACAGCACGCTCGCGCCCGCGCGGCTAGCGACGCTGCTCGATGCGCTCGATGACGCCGGGATCTTCGACGCGCGCTCGACTCCGACCGTGTGCTTGGACGGGCTCGACGTCGAAGTCGACGTTCGGCGAGGTAACCGCCGCGTCGCCGCGAAGAGCTCGCTGTGCGGGACTCGCGAGAGCGTCACGGCCAATGCCTACAACCTGGTCACGGCGGCGCTCGAGCTCAATCCGTGCACCGAGCCGGTTGGCGACGCGGACGGCGACGACGACTGACGTCCGCTCTCGAGGTGGCCACGCGCGGAGAGTCGCACTCGGGTGCTCGCATCGGCGTAGATTGGATGGGTGGACAAACGCGACGACGACCGTCCCGGTGGACGTGGCGGTGGTCGCGGCGGCGGCGGCGGCGGTGGCGGTGGCGGTGGTCGCGGCGGTCGAAAAGCCGAGCCGCAATTTCGCGTGCAGTGCGTCGCGTTCGATCCCGCCGACCAGACGATCCTGACCGGCAACCGCGACGGCTCGATCGCGTTCTGGAGCGCCGTCGATGCGTCGCGGCTCGGGCCCGCGATCCCGCTCCACGATCCGCGAATGGGCCACGTGTTCGCCGTCGGCTATCGCCACGACAGCGCGATCGTCGTCTCGGGCAGCCGCGACGGTACCGTCGCGCTCGTCGATGCGAAGACGCACGAGCCGACCGGTGCGCGCTGGTCGGTGTGCAAAGGCGACGTGTTCGTCGCGCGGTTTCTGCGCGACGATACGCTGGTCACCGCCGGCAAAGATGGCGCGATCCGATTCTGGAACACGAGCTCGCGGCTCCTCCTCGGCGAAACGGCCGCGCACACGGGCTGGGTCTACGCGGTCGCGAACGATCCGGACGAGCAGACGTTCGCGTCGGTGAGTGAAGACGGCGCGGCGATCGTGTGGCGTCGCGACGGCTATCAGCTCGTCGAGCCGCGCCGGCTGGCGAGCCCGCTCCAGACGATGCTGCGCCGACCCGGTGGGCGTCACACCGTTTCGATCTCGCCGGACGGCGCGCTCGTCGCGACCGGCAGTCACGATCACTCGTTGATCGTCTGGGACGTGCGCACCGGCGACCTCGTGCTCGGCCCGTTCAAGCACGACGACGTCGTGCTCGCCGTCGCGTTCCATCCGAAAGATCCGAGCAAGATCCTCAGCGCCGGTTGGGATGGCACGATCCGGCTGTGGCCGTCCGGACGCGTGCTCGCGAATCGCCTCGGTCCAGTCTATCAAGTCGGGCTCTCGTCCACCGGCGATGCGGTCGCGACCGCGGGTTGGGACTTCGCGGTGCGTCTGTTCGAGTTGCCGTCGGGCCGCGCGGTCGGCATGCGTGCACGCGACGAAGAACCCGTGCCGAGCGGGCTGTCGTTCGCGCCCGACAGCCAGAGCCTCGCGGTCGGCTATCGCACCGGCGACGTGCGCGTCTACGATCCGGCGACCGGCGCGATTCGCGCGACGTTGAGCGGTCACACCGACGCGGCGCTGCTCGCGGTGTTCTCGCCCGACAGCTCGTTGCTCGCGACCTCGGGCTTCGATCACAGCGTGCGAATCTGGTCCGCCGTCGATGGCTCGGCGCGCGCGATGCTCGAAGGGCACACCGACGTCGTGCGCACGGCCGTGTTCTCGCCCGATGGCAAGACGCTCGCATCGGCGAGCCGCGATACGACGATCCGGCTGTGGGATCTGACGGCCGAAGATCCGGCGGCGACCGCGCGCGTGTTGCGCTGGCACAAGGACGCGGTGCGCTGCGTGACGTTCTCGCCCGACGGCACGCTGCTCGCGACCGCGAGCAAGGATCGGACGGGCCGGCTCTGGAGCGTCGAGACCGGCGAGCCGATCGGCGCGCCGCTCGAAGGTCACCGCTTGTTCGTGCGCTGGGTCGCGTTCTCGCCCGACGGCAGCATCGTCGCGACGGCGAGCGACGACGGCGACATCCGGCTGTGGAATGTCCCCGACGGGACGCAGCGCGGTGACGTGCTGCGCGGTCACACCGATTGGGTGCAG
>DASXEF010000840.1:0-2533 GCA_036490255.1 Kofleriaceae bacterium | reverse complement strand
CTCGCCGGCGAGCTCGTCCAGCTTCGCGAGGACGTCGGCCGCCACAACGCGGTCGACAAGCTCGTCGGCTGGGCACTCGGCGCGCGGCTCGATCCGGCGGCGCATCTGCTCTTTTTGTCGGGGCGTGCCGGCTACGAGCTGGTCCAGAAGGCGATCATGCTCGGCGTGCCGATCGTGGCGAGCGTGTCGGCGCCGTCGTCGATCGCCGTCGAGCTGGCCGAGCGGTTCGGGGTCGCGCTCGCCGGGTTCGTTCGCGGCCCGCGCTGCAACATCTACGCACATGGCTGGCGATTCGCGTAGGGCCCGGGCTGAGGCGTCTCTTCGCTTGACCTCGTCGGGCGAGCGACCTTAGGTTCTCGCCCCGATGCGCCGTTTCGCCCTGATCCTTGCCGTCGGCCTCATCGGGTGTGGCAAGAGCAACGATTCCTCGATCGAGCATTCGGCGTCTGCTGCGCCGGTAACGCCTGCAACCGCACCGCGCGTCGCGGTCGCGCCGCCGGTCGCCGCGCCGGTTCCACCGAAGCCGGCCAAAGGTGGCGAGCACGTCGTGTACTCGCTCGTCGACAACCGGCTGTCGGCGCACCTGCGTCGCGGCGGCGGCTTGTTCGTCGAAGGCGGCTCGGCCGGCTTCGCGAAGTACACGCGGATCACGAATCAGCTGACGAGCGGCGGCAAGCGCGCGTGGGAGCTGCGCCAGGACGAAGGCGGCACGAAGGTCGCGCGCATGACCGGCAAGGAAGCGACCGTGTTCGTGCCGCTCACGGGCGATCAGGCGAAATCGCCGACGCTGCGCGCGAAAGTGTTCGCGAAGGACGACGGCAGCGTCAGCATCAAGGTCAACGACAACAAAGATCTCGTCGCGAAGGCGACGGCCGGCTGGTCGACGCTCGAATTCACCGTGCCGAGCGATCAGCTGCGCGAGGGCGAGAACGCGCTCGCGATTTTCGGCAAAGGCCTCGAGCTCGCGTGGCTCGAAGTCGGTGGCACGCCGCCTAGCGATACGGACACCGCGTTCTACGACGGCGGCTCGCACACGCTCGTGATCCCGAAAAACGGCGGCATGACGTGGTTCGTCGCGATTCCCGCCGACACGCGGCTCGAAGCCGACGTGCAGGATCCGGCGTGCACGATCGGCGTCACGGTCACGAGCGAGAGCGGCCAAGCCGTCCAAGGCAAGCTCGCCGGTGCCGGTGCGAGCGTAGATCTGGCGCAGCTCGCGAACCAGGCGGCGCGCATCGATCTCGACAACGCGTCGTGCCCGACCGCGCGGATCGCGGGCGCGCAGCTCGCCGCGAAAGGCGACGCGCCGGTCGTCAAGCGCGGCGAGCCGCCGAAGTACGTGCTGTTCATCGTGATGGATTCGCTGCGTGCCGATCGGATTCGCGCGATCAACCCGAAGGCACGGCCGGAGACGCCGAACTGGGACAAGCTCGCCGAAACGTCGGCGCTGTTCGTCAACGCGTACGTGCAAGGCAACGAATCGCAGGTCTCGCACGCGTCGATCTGGTCGTCGAACTATCTCGCGAAGCACAAAGCGATCGAGATGAAGGATCACCTCAGCGACAAGTGGATGACGATCGACGAAGTCGCCAAAGCCGGCGGCAAGTACGTCGCCGGCGCGTCCGGAAACGGCTACATCCGGCCGTCGCGCGGGTTCGGCAGTGCATGGAACCAGTACGTCAACCACATCGAAAAAGGCCTCGGGCTCAAGGGCGCCGACATCGTCGAGCAGGGCTTCAAGTTCATCGCGCCGCACAAAGATCAGCCGTGGTTCCTCTATCTCGGTCTGATCGACACGCACGTGACGTGGCGCGCGAAGCAGCCGTGGCTCGACAAGTACGACGGCGGCTACAAAGGTCGGTTCGCGACGGAATACGGCGACGACGGCCCGCACGGCTCGAACGGCAAGGACCTCACCGAAAAGGAGCAGGCGCACGTGCGCGCGCTCTACGACTCGAACGTCAGCTACCAAGACGATCTGCTCGACAAGATCCAGAAGAAGCTGACCGATTGGGGAATCTGGGATCAGACGATGCTCGTCGTCGTCGCCGATCACGGCGACGAACAATGGGAAGACGGCCGCGTCGGTCACGGCGGCAGCGAGCGCGAGACGCTGCTGCACGTCCCGCTGCTGATCCATTACCCGCCGATGTTTCCGGCCGGAAAAGTCCAGGAAGGCGTCGAAGCGATCGACATCGTGCCGACGATCGCGGACGCGCTCGGCGTCGCGACCGATCCCGAGTGGCAGGGCGCGTCGCTGATGCCGCTCGCAAACGGGCTCGGCGGCTACCCGCTGATGTCGTTCTCGTCGCAGTACGAGAACTCGCATGCCGGCCGCATCGGTCACTGGAAAGTGAAGCTGATGGGCACCGGCCAGCCGCACGTCTGGGATCTCGCGAAGGATCCCGACGAGCGCAAAGATATCTACAACGAGCGTGGCGCCGAAATCGGCACGCGGCTCGTGCTCGATCCGGCGTGGATGCTGCGCACGTGGAACGTCGAGTGGAAGAAGGCGCAGTGGGGGAACGCGGCC
>DASXEF010000832.1:0-2509 GCA_036490255.1 Kofleriaceae bacterium | reverse complement strand
ACGCAGCAGACGGTCCGGCGCGCGATCGCGGTGCTCGAGCAGGGCATCACGCAGTTCCCCGACGACTGGAAGATGCCGTTGCTCGCCAGCGACATCTACTCGCAGGATCTCGTGACCACCGATCCGGCGCAGCGCCGCGCGTGGGACGAGCGCGCGACGGAGCTGGCCGAAGCTTCGGTGCGCAAGCCGGGCGCGCCACAAGAGGCGGCGACGTGGGTCGCGTTCATGCAGACCAAGCTTGGCCAGCGCGATCGCGCGATCCAGAACCTGCGCGAGCTGCTGCTCGTCACGCGTGACGAGGACGTCCGCAAGAAGCTGATCGACAAGCTCGCCGAGCTCTCGAACATGGATTCGGCCGAGCTCGCCGGCGAGCTCTACGAACAACGCCGGGCCGCCGAAGCCAGCTGGCTGCACGATCGACCCGACATTCCGCCGACGACCTACTTCTTGCTCGGCCCGCGGCTCGCGCCGGGCTTCGATCTGACCGACCTCGCGACCGGTGGTCACGATCTCGTCGACAGCAAGCCGGTCGAGAAGCTCGAGCCTCTCGACTAATTACGGCTGCTTGATCTTGTCCGAGAAGTCCTTGATCTGCTTCTCGGTCTGACCGGCCGTGATGCTGACCGTGAACGTCTCTTTGATCCCGAGCTCGTCGTTGACGAGCGTGATCTTGTGCTTGCCGGCCGATAGCTTCATGTCGCGCTGCGGCGTGTGCAGACCGGTCGAGCTGCCGTCGACGAGAATGTCGCACGGCGGCTTCGAGCCGAGCAGCAGCGTGCCGTCGCCACCGGCGGGCTTGTCGACGACATCGCCGAAGCCACCGCTCGCAGTCGAGCCGCTCGTGTTGGTCTTCGGCGTGTCGCTCGTCGCGACGTGATCGTGCGTGACCGGCGGCGTCACCGGATGCGTGACCGGCGGCGTCACCGGATTCGTGGTCGCGATCGGCGGGTTCGGATGCGTGATCGGCGCGGCCGGTTGCACGGCGGAGCCGGCGTCGGCGACGACCGCGCCCGCCTTCTCGAGGTTGACCTCGACTTTTTCTTCGAGCGCGCCGGTGAACGTGACCGGCCGATTGACCGACACGTAGCCCGGCTTCTCGAACAACACTTGATACGTCTTGCGCGGATCGAGCGCCGACTTCGCCGGGCTCGCACCGAGCGCTTCGCGCTTACCGTCGACGATCAGCGAAACCGTAGCGCCCGGTGGCGAGCTCTCGAACTCGCCGTGGATGCCGGCGATCGGCTGGAGCTGGATCTCGACCTTCTGGGCCTTGCCAAGCGCGACATCGACCGCTTGGTTCTGGCTCATGAAGCCCGGCGGCGCATCGATCGCGACCTGGTGCGCGCCCGACGTGATGCCGCGAATGCGCGACGGCAGCTTGTCGGTGCGCGTCTCGCCGTCGAGCCGCCACGTCGTGACGCCGGCCGGATAGACGTAGAGATCGAAGCCGGTGTTTTGATCGCTCTGCGCGGCCGGCGTGGTCGGAGCGACGGCGACGGTTTCGGTCGTCGGCTTCGTCGTGGTCGCCTTCTTGCCGCCGGTCATCGCGATCACGACGACGACGGCGACAACCGCGAGCGCGGCGCCGCCGATGGCGATGTAGACGGTGCCGCGGTTCTTGTGCGACGCGGTCTTGCGCGCCAGCATGCCGCTGCCGAACGCCGGCACCGCATCGAACGAGCGAGCGCTCATGTCGTTCGCGACCATCCGGCTCGACGCCGAGGTCTCGCGCGCGATCGGTTGCGGCATCGCGAGCGCCGCGGAGATCGGATCGACTTCAGCCGTCGGCGCCGGGCCTTTTCCCGAGCCGTTCGCGAACGGCGGCGGCTTGGTAGAGCCGTTCGTCGCGACGGGCATGCCGTCCCAGCTCTTCGCCGCATTCGATACGAGCGACGACAGATCGGGACCCGGAGCCGTGCCTTTGAGCGTCTCGGTCGGCGGCGGTCCGTTGAGCAGCGTCGGCGCGGCCGCGGCCGATGCAGCCATCGCCGCAGCGGGAATCGGCGGCGGCAACGTCGTGCCTGGACCGCGCAATGTCGGCGGAGGCCCTTGCGGCGGAGCCACCGAATCAGCCGCGACGGCCGGAATCGGCTGACTGCCCTTGGCGCCCTTCGCCGCGGCCGGCGCCGGCTTGGCCTGGCCGGTGTTGTCGTCGTCGTAGATCTGGGTCTCGAGCTCGTCGTCGTCCCACTCGAGCTCGCCGGCGTCGCCTTTGCCTTTGCCGACCTTGCCGACCTTCGCGGTCGGCGACGTGATCGCCGGCAGCTGTTGCGACGCGCGTGTCGGCGGCGGTGGCGGCTTCGTGCCGCCCATCGCCGGCATCGCCTGCGTGCGGCGCGGCTGCTGGACGGGCGGCTTCGAGCCCGACGGTGCGCGGCCGACGATCGGCGCGTTGACGATCTCGGCCGGCGCCTTGAGCTGGCGGTAGCTCTCGATCTTCGCGGTCTCGTCTTCGATCTCGCGACCGAAGATCTTCTTCATCCAGCCCGCGAGATCCTTGCGCGAGTAG
>DASXEF010000797.1:0-7559 GCA_036490255.1 Kofleriaceae bacterium | reverse complement strand
CGCCGCGTTCGTCTTCGACGAGCAAGTCGAGCGTGCCCGCACCGAGGCCCTTCGCCGACACCGTGATCTGCGAGCTGACCGCGACCGCGAGCTCGCCGCGGAGCAAGAAATCGAGCAGGCCCTGCTCGTACGACGTGACCTCGGGCAGGATCTTCGCGAGCTGCTCGAGCATGCAATCGTCGTCGATGCTGAAGCGAATGACCGAATCGTCGTCGACGCGATACCGCGCGAGGCAGGTGCCGTCTTTCGCGCGCAGCGTCGCGGCCTCGCGGTTCGCCGCCATCAAGTTCAGCTTCGGCGGCAATGCCGGCAGCGCCTTGACGAGCTGCGGGTGTGGATCGATCGCGCGGGTCGGCTGCGGCAGCGTGTTCGGCGAGAAGAAGTTGACCGCGACCTCGTCGGCGAGGCCGCTGCCGTCGCGGGCGGTGAAGTAGTCGCGCAGGTGCGTTCGCGTGATCACGCGCGACGCCGCGGGCACGCCGAGCCGGCCGTAGACCAACGCCGCCATGCGCTCCATCCGCGAGCCGCGATCGTCGGCGCCGGCGCCGAGCCGCGCGAGCATGGACTTCGAATCGCCGCGCACGCGCGCCGGCACGCCCATATCACCGAGCACGTGCATGATGGCACCTGCGGCGAGCAACGCGCCGGCCATCGCGCGCGAGCGCTCGCCCGGCGTCGCCGCGGTCACCGCTTTGGCGTATTCGTCGTAGAAGCCGGTCACGTTGAACGGGTTCTTCGGATCGACGACCCAGTCGGGCGCGGGCACGCCGCGCTCCGGCAGATCGACGCCGTCGACGACATCGTCGAGCGAGCGCGACGGATGCTCGAAGCCTTTGCCGGTCGTCGGATCGTAGAAGTGATTCGCGGCGAACTGCACGGGCACGTCGGCGATCGCGGCGCCGGCGGCGATCCACGCGAGCGCGGTTTGCCGGCCGCGTGCGTCGGGCACCGCGCCGTGACTCGGCGACAGCAAGTGGAGATCGGCGATCAGCGCGGGCGCATCGGCCGGCGGGATCGTCAGCGGCTCGAACAAGCCGCCCGAGAAGCCGAGCGCGACGAGCCGTTTGTGCAGGCGCGAGCCGAGCGCGGCTTGTTCGGCGAGGCCGACCTGCGTGGTCTGCGCTTCCCACGCGCCCGCGCTCGACGCGACGAGCACGATCGCGAGCGCGCCGATGTAACGCATCGCGCGCTTCATGGCGTCGCGCCTCCGAGCCCGATCGGGATGAAGTTCTTGAGCTTGGTGTAGACGCTCGTCGCGAGCGCGGCCGAGTCGTCGGCGCTCGTGCACTGGCTCACGCCGCAGGTGATGAGCACGACCACGCCGCGCGGCACGTCCAAGAAGCCGACGCCGCGGATGTCGTTTTCAGTCGCCTGAAACGACCGCGTCGCGAGCTCGTCTTTTTCGACGATGCCGGGCAGCTGGGTCAGCAGCTCGTCGTAGCGCTCTTGCGACTTCGCGGCGTCGAGCCGCCAGACGCGGATCGCGACGTCCCACGTCTCGCCGCGACCGAGCGCCTTGAAGTGCTGCGACGAGTACGTCGCGGTGTCGGGCTCGTCGGAGAGCGGACCGGTTTCGAACTGGCCGTCGAACCGCGTACGCGCCTTGATGTCGGTTTCGGTGAGCAGCTGCGCGGCGACGACGTACGGGCCTTCGCCGCGACCCGGTCGCAGATCGGCTTCGCTCGATCGCGTGCCTTCGAGCTCGGCGCTCGCATCGGCGAGCTCCCACGAGGTCAGCGCGGCGACCGCGGTGCCGCCACCGACGAAGCGCAGGTGGCGCGAGTGCGACAGCTCGTTGCGCCAGCGCTCGAGCAGGACCTGGTTATCGACCTGCGCGAAGTCCATGCGCGGCCCCAGGTCGGTAAACCGACGATCGCTGCGATACGCGATGAACCCGCGCTTGTAGACGAGCAGGGTGAAGTCGGTGACGCGCGCGCCACTTGGGGTCGAGCCCGAATCGAGCCGCGGCACGCGGTAGTTGCCGCCGGCGTCGGTCGAGCCGACGTATTCTTTGGCGCCGGCCGGCTCCTCGAGCCCGGTGCCGCGCTCGAACGTCCAGGCCGCGTAGATCAGCGCGCCGGCGATTGGGGTATGCGTCGTGGCATCGACGACGCGGCCCGAAAACGGCCCGCGCAGCGACCCGGGCTCCGCCGCATCCGGCCGCCAGCGAAACGGAGCGGTCCGCATCTCCGGTCCGGTGCACGCGGCGACGCCCAAGGCGAAGCAAAGACCGATTGCGAGCTTAGCCACGAAATTCGCGGCCGGTCTTAGCAAGACGCTTCGTGCGTTGCAAACCCGCCCGGCGCCATTCCCGTCCGCCGACGTTTTGGCCAAACTCAGGGTGGACGGATGAGGTGTCTTGTTTGTGGCCACGAAAGCCCGCCGGGGTCGTCGTTCTGCTTGAACTGCGGTAGCGCGCTCGCGCCAGCCGTCCAACAGACTCCGGCAGCCGCGGCAGGGTTGCCCATCATCTGTAGCGCGTGTCACGGCGAGAACCCGCCGGGCATGAAGTTCTGCCGCGCGTGCGGGACGCCGTTGCCGCTGGCGGCGAACGCGCCGACGCCGATCCCGCCGCCGCCGAGCACGGCGACAGGCACGCCCGCGCCGATCTCGGCATCGCGCCCGGCGCCGACGACGATCACGTGTCCGCGCTGCGCCACGTCGACGCCGACGGGCTTCGCGTACTGCCAGCAGTGCGGGCTGCACATCCAGCCGATCGCGCCCACGGATCCGGGCCAGATCGCCGGCGGCGTCTCGGTGCGGATGCGACCGCCGTCGGCAGCGCCGCCGGTCGGCTCGCTCAATGTCGATGCGCACGGCGCGACGATCGCGCAGCCGGATTCGGGGCTCCGCCCGTCGGCGCAGCAGATGCCGATGCCAACACCCATGCCGGCGCCGGTTACCTCACCGGCGGCGATGGCGATCGCGGCGACGCGCGTGCCCTCGACGAGCCCGTCGTGGGGTAGTGCCGTGCTGGTCAACCGCGACGGCAGCGACGGCCAGCGGTTCGCGCTGACCTCCGACGACACCGTGCTCGGTCGCGCCGGCGCCGACATCACGTTCGACGAAGATCGCTTCCTGGCGCGCCAGCACGCGCGGCTCGAGCGCACGACCGACGGCGCCGTGCGCATTCACGCGCTCGACACGCTCAACGGCGTGTTCAAGAAGACCGACGCGCCGGTCGAGCTCGCCGACGGTGCGATCGTGCTCGTCGGCCGCGAGGTGCTGCGTTTCGAGAAGGTGACGCCCGACGAGAAGACCGTGCATCCGCTCGTGCGCCACGGCGTGTCGCTGTTCGGCTCGCCGCCGCGCGAGCCGTGGGGCCGCATCATGCAGATCGTGCCGTCGGGCGGCTATCGCGATGTTCGTCACCTCGTCACCGACGAGATCGTGCTCGGCCGCGAAGAAGGCGACATCGTGTTTCGCGACGACGCGTTCATGTCGCGCCGCCACGCCGCGATCACGTGGGATGCGCGTCGCAGCGTCGCGTCGGTCACCGATCTCGGCAGCTCGAACGGCACGTTCGTGCGGATCTCGGGCCCGACGACGCTCAAGCACGGCGATCACGTGCGGCTCGGCGATCAGTTGTTGCGCGTCGAGCTGTCGCGGTGACCGAGCGCAGCGAGCCGCTCGACATCTCTGTCGCCGCAGCGAGCGACGTCGGCCAGGTTCGCGAGCACAACGAAGACAGCTTGCTCGTCGGTGATCTCGATCGCGGCGAGCTCGTCGAGCTCGGCGACGAGCCGTGGAAGCGCGCGGCCGATCGCGGGCCGTTCCTCGTCGTCTGCGACGGCATGGGCGGCGTCGAAGGCGGCGAGGTCGCATCGCAGCTCGCCGCCGAGGTGCTGTGGCGCGAGATGAAGGCGACACCGGGCACGCGCGATCCGGAAGTCTTCGCGCGCTTGCTCCGCCGCGCGACGCGCGTCGCCAACCACGACGTCCATGCGATGGCCAAGCGCGAGCCCGGCTTGCGCGGTATGGGCACGACGGTGTCGGCGGCCGGCATCGTCGGCGATCGGCTCGTGATCGCCACGGTCGGCGATTCGCGCGCGTACGTGCTGCGCGACGGCGCGCTCGTGCAAGTCACGCGCGACCAATCGCTCGCGTTCGCGCTGCTCGCCGCCGGTCACGATCCGAACGAAGCTGCGAACGCCGGCTCGGCGATCTTGCAAGCGCTCGGCGTCGGCGACGACGTCGAGCCGTCGCTGTCGATCATCGAGCTGCGGCGCGGCGATCGCGTGCTGCTGTGCAGCGACGGCCTGCACGGGCTCGTCGGCGATCCGGCGCTCGCCGTGTTGATGTCGGAGCCGCACACGGTCGGCGAATCCGTGATGCTGCTGGTCACCGCGGCGCGCGCGGCCGGCGGCAGCGACAACATCACCGCGATCGTGGCCGACGTCGGCGGCGACCGCTTGGCGCCGCCGGTCGGTGAGGACGATCTGCCGAAGTTTCGCGAGTTCGATCCGCAGAAAGAAGGCGATCCCGCGCTGACGTCGACGTCGTACGTCGCGCGCCGGCTCGCCGCGCGGATCGGCTTGCCGCAACCCGAGTTTCCGCCGACGCTCCCGGTCACCGGCCAGCACGCCGTGTTGCGCTCGCGGGTCGGCATCCGGGTGCCGGCGACGGCGCTGCCGATCGAGGACATCGAAGGGCCGGCGCGCGCGGAGCTCGCAAAACGCGAGCGCGTGCCGGTCTGGTTGATCGGCGCGATCGCGGTGTTGGCGTGCGCGTTCGCGTGGGTGCTCGGAGGTAGGTAGAATACGCTCGTGCGCGTGGTGATCGACCACATCGCGGGAACGCGGCGCGGTCAGCGTCAAGAGCTGCCCGCACCGGGCGAATCCAACCAGCGGGTGCGCTTCGGTCGCCATCCCGATTGCGAGGTCGCGTTCGATCCGCACCGCGATATCGATGCGAGCTCGCGTCACGCCGAGCTGCGCAGCGTCGCGGCGGGGTGGGTGCTGGTCGACCTCGGCAGCTCGAACGGCACGTACGTGGGCGGCCACCGCGTCACCGAGGCCCCGGTGGCATGCAACGTTCCCTTCGATCTCGAGTTCGGCCCAGGCGGCCCACGGGTCCGCCTGTTCGTCGGCGACGACGACGCGATCGGTCGCCTGGCGCCGCCGATGCTCGCCAAGACCCGCCCGATCTGGCTGGCGCCTGCGATCGTGGGCGCGGTGTTCGTCGTGCTGCTCGTCGTCGCGCTCGCGCGTTGCTAGTTTTGGCGAAACGGGACGTGCGGACCTGCGGATCTTCTGAGAGAATTTGCGTTGGATGAACTGCCCGCAGTGTAGTTCACCGCTCGAGCAAACCGCTCGCTTCTGCGGTGTATGTGGCTATCGGCTGCAGGCCGCGAAGCCACAGCCGCAGGTGCAGCTCGCCCCGCAACCGGCTCCCGGTCCGGCGCTGCCGGCGCCGCCGAAAGTCGCGGCGACGCCGCAGAACCAAGCGCCGGCGAAGCCCAAGCCGAAACCCAGCCCGTTCATCCCGAAGAAGCCGCCCGGCGACGAGATCTATCTCAACCAGGTGCTCAACAATCGCTTCAAGGTCGAGTCGAAGATCGGCGAGGGCGGGTTCGGCGCGGTGTATCGCGGCACGCAGCTCGCGACCGGTCGCAAGGTCGCGCTCAAGCTGCTGCATCCCGAGATGACGAAGGACGAGAACCTCGTCGCGCGATTCCGTCGCGAGGGCATGGTGCTGTGCAACCTGCGCGACGCGCACACGATCACGACGTACGACTTCGATCAGACGCCCGACGGCACGCTCTACATCGCGATGGAGCTGCTCGAGGGCAAGAGCCTGCACCAGGTCTTCCACGAGCAGGCGCCGCTCGAGTGGAAGCGCATCTTCAAGATCCTGATCGAGATGTGCAGCTCGCTCGCGGAAGCGCACTCGCAAGGCATCGTGCATCGCGATCTCAAGCCCGAGAACGTCTATCTCGAGACCCGGCCGGGCAATCCCGAGTTCGTCAAGATCCTCGACTTCGGCATCGCGAAAGTGATGCGCGGCGATTCGATCGATCCGCAGTCGCCGCAGCTGACGGCGACCGGCCAGACGCTGGGCACGCTCGAGTACATGTCGCCCGAGCAGCTGATGGGCAAGCAGCTCGACGGGCGCAGCGACGTCTACGCGCTCGGCGTCGTCGCGTACGAGACGATCACCGGCCGCTTGCCGTTCCCCGACGCGAAGGGCCCGGCGGGCTTGATCACCGCGCAGCTCAAGCAGACGCCGCTGCCGCCGTCGCAGGCGAATCCGAAAGCGAACCTGCCGCCGGCCGCCGATCGCGCGATCTTGAAGGCGCTCGAGAAGGACAAGAACAACCGCCACGCCGACGTGACGGCGATGGCGGCCGCGCTGCAAGAGGTCCTCGATCAAGCGCGCGATCACTCGAGCCCGAACATGATCGCGCCGCCGGCCGCGAGCCGCAGCATGGACATGCTCGAGACGCGCAAAGGCGAGATGCCGCACGTCGCGCCGCCGGCGATGCCGATGCAGCAGCAACAGCTACAGCCGCTCGGTCCGATGCCGACGCCGAACCCGATGCAGATGCGTCAGCCGACGCCGGGCTTCGGCGCACCGATGTACGCGCCGCCGAACGGCCCGAACGGCTCGCAGGCGATGATGCCGCCGCTGGTCTATCCGCAGGCGCCGCCGATGTACGCGCATCCGCCGGCGCGCGTATCGTCGACGAAGTGGGTGTGGTGGATCGTCGGCTTGCTCGCGCTCGGCGCGGCTGCCGGCGCGATCCTCGCGCTCGCGATGCGTTACGTCTGACTCAGCGGGCGAGCAGCGCGCGAGCGCGTTCTTCGCCGGTCGGATCGTCGGCGCCGCCGTCGAGCCATTGCTGGAACAAGGTGTGGGCGGCTTGCGAATCGCCGCGCTCTTGCGCCGCGACCGCGCAGAGCTCGAGCGCCTCGGGCAACGTCGGCACGCGCGCGCGCGCGCGATCGCAGGCTTCGAGCGCGTGCAGGTTGTCGCCGTCGTGCAGCGCGAGCCGCGCGGCGCGCAGGTCGGCACGGGCGAGCGCGAGCGTGCGCCCGCGATCCGGATCGCTCGTCGGATCCGCGAACACGTCGGGCGCCGGGGTCGCGCGATCGCCGTCGCCGCGCAGCTCGTGACGCAGATCGAACGCGCGCATGCGACCGTTCGCCGTCGGATCGGCGACCCACAGCTCGAGTGTCGCCGGATCGACGATCGCGGTCTGGATCGCACGACCGTCGTCGATCGTGCCGCGGTGGCCGGGCGATCGCGGGCTGTCGTCGACGCCGTGCTGATCGCGCAGCACTTGCGCGAACGCGGCGACGTCGGAGAACGGCGAGCGCACGAGCCGGGCGGCGCGCTCGACGCGACCCGGCGCGAACATCCGTTTCGCGCGATCGTTTTCCGGATCCGATGCGAGCGCGTTCGTCGCGAGCACGTCGCCGACGACCGGCAGCTTCGGCGACTTCTCGACGATCGCCTTGCTCGGCGTGCGCTCGACGACGAGCCACTTGTTCGCAGTGCCGTCGGCGAGCACGAAGATCGCGGCGCCGAGCGTCGGCGTTTGCTCGACGAGCTTGACC
>DASXEF010000730.1:0-4000 GCA_036490255.1 Kofleriaceae bacterium | reverse complement strand
TACGACGACGACGAGTAAACAACTCCCGCGTCGCCGTCGACGGTGACCATCGTTCCATCGTCGATCGAATGCCACACGTCGTGGCAACCGACGACGTACGTGATGCCGAGCTCGCGCGCGAGCGAGGCACCATGATCGAGTAAGCCTCCGGTCTCGCTCACGATCGCGGCGCACGCACCGACGAACATCGCGAGCGCCGGCGTGACGGCTCGAACGATCACGACATCGCCTGGTCGCGCGAACATCGCGCCGGCTAGCGTGGCGAATCGCACCGCTCGACCGGTCACGCGCGGTCCACCACCGACGCCGCGAAGAGGCTCGCCGCGTCTGACCGGCTCACCGACGACGAACGGCATATCCCAGCCGGCGGCGCGCGCGTTGGCGGCACGCGCAGCGGCGGCGCGTCGGCGCGCGTCGATCGGATCGATTTGCGTTTCGATGTTGTCGATCGGGAGCCAGAAAAAGTCGTCGCCGCGCAGCAGCAGCTCGCGACGTACCAGCTGTTGCATCCGCGCGAAGTAGAGATCGTCGCGCTCGGCGAGATCGGCGACGAACGCGGCATCGCTCTCGTCATCGTTCGTCGCGATCGGCCGCGCGTTCGCGATCGCATCGCGCAGGATCTGCGGCGTCTCGCCGAAGCTCGGCACGGCGACGTCCCACGCCGGCGCGAGATCGCCGAGCCGCGCGACCACGTCGTCGAACGTCAGCTCACCGGCGGCCGCGCGAGCGAGCGTGACTTCGACGGCCGAGCTGCGCCGCGCGTGCGTCTTCGATCGCGCCGCGGCGACCAACGGCGCGAGCTGGTTCGCCCAGATTGCATAGCATGCGATGTAACGCTCGATCGCCGGCGCATCGCCGAGCAACGCGGCGTCGAGCTGCGCGGTGATCGCCGCGGCTTGCGCGCGCACGTCGGTGACGATCGGCGGTGTGAAATCGGCGCGCGGCGTCGAGTACAAGTAGCCGCCGCACACGCGCAGCTCGTACGCACCGAGTCGCGCGAGCTCGACGAGCTCGACGAGCCCGGCCTGCGCCGGCGACAGTGGATCTGGATTGTGCGCGACGTCCCACGTCCACACGCGGCCGTCGCGGAGCGGCGCGAGCACGAGCTCGGGCGGCGCGATTCGCGTGCGCGTTCTCGGGTGAACGATCGGCCGCGCTTGCACGATCGAATCGCCGACGAGCTCGATGTCGGCGCCGTCGCTCGCGCCGATCGCGGCTTCGACGGCGAGCGCGAGCGTCGATCGCGGCTCGCGTGTCAGCTGGTCGCCGCGCTGCACGAGCATTTCGTCGCTCGTCGGCGAGCCGGGCGGTCTCGTATAGATCGTGACGAGCTCGCCCGGTGCGATCGCCTGCACGATCACGCCGACGTGCACGCCGGCGGCACGACGTCGCGCGTAGGCAACTGCGAGCGGCGCGAGCGCGGCGAGCCACACCGCGCGCACGGCGGCCCAGACATCTTCGGGATCGCGGATCGATTCGAATACGCCGGCGGCCGCGCCGCTCGCGCCGTCCTCGATCGTCGCCGACGATCGGACGATCACGCGGCCCAACGCCGCTGCGCGCGTGCGCAGCTCGGCGACGAGCTCCGGCTGTGCTGCTTCGATGCGCGCGGCCGCTTGATCGAACGCGTGGCCCGCCGTATCGAGCTGACGGTCGGCGAGCTGCGCGATCGCGTCGAACGCGTCGCTCGAGATCGCGAAGCCGGGAGGCACCGGCAACCCTGCGGCGATAAGCTTCGCCAGCCCGACGGCTTTGCCGCCGCAGCGTGCGTCGGCGCGGGCGAGCTCGTGCAGCCACATCGAAAGCACAGTACGATCGAATCGTGCGTGCCGCCGCCATCGCGTTGCTGGTGTTGTCGGCAAGTGCGTACGCCGACACCAGCAAGCTCGCAAAAGAAGACGTGCCGCTGCAGGACAAGACCGTCATGCGCGGCAAAGACAAGCGCTGCTGTGGCTATCCGCTCGTCGACGATCTGCAGTGGGCGCTGCGGTTTTACTGGTTGTCGTTCGAAGAGGACTACGACGGGCCGCCCGCGATCAACGTGCCGCTGAAAGGCCCGCCGACGATCAAGCCGACGAAGTTCGTCGAGATCTACACACCGGAAGGCTATTTCTTCGGGCGGTGGCCCGAGTTGTTCGCGTCGCGGCTGCGCCTCGAAGGCAGCGGCATGATGGAAGACGGCCGCATCGTCAACTACAGCGGACCGTGCCCGTTCGGCTATGGCACGTGCTTCGAGCAGATCGATCGCCGCGAGTTTCCGTTCGGCCGCGGCGCCGGCGTGCGGCCGTTGATTCCGTTCAAATCGGTCGCCGTCGATCCGCGCGTCGTGCCGATCGGCGAGCCGCTCTATGTTCCGGAGTTCGACGGTCTGGTGCTGCCCGACGGGTCGATCCACGATGGCTGCGTGCGTGCCGACGACACCGGCGGTGGGATCAAACGCCGCAAGCTCGACTTTTTCGTGGTGAGCTACGGCAACTTTCGCTACTTGCTCGACGAGCTCGAGAACGTCACGTGGATCACCCCACAAGTGAACGCGCCGCGCTGCGAGTACCTGCGCGACCTCTAAGACGTGCTACGACACGCGCATGTCGACATACGCGTCCGTCCGCGAGATGAAAAAGATCCTCACGAACATGAGCGGCTGGCTCGAGAAAGCCACCGCGTTCGCCGAGACCAAGAAGTTCGAGGTTGACTCGATGCTGACGTGGCGGCTCGCACCCGACATGCTGCCGTTCTCGTTCCAGATCCAGTCGTGCTGCGATTCGGCGAAGTACGCCGCCTCGCGCGCCGCCGGCAAGGAATCGCCGTCGCACCCCGACAACGAGACGACGGTCGCCGCGCTGCGCCAGCGCATCGCGACGGTGGTCGCGTACCTCGACACCTTCACCGAGAAGGACTTCGAGGGCGCCCACGATCGCATGATCAGCCTGCCGCGTTGGGAGGGTAAGAAGATGGCGGCGAACGACTACGTCACCGAGCACGCGCAGCCGAACTTCTTCTTCCACGCGATGGGCACGTACTTGCTGCTGCGCCACAACGGCGTCGACATCGGCAAGCGCGACTTCTTGGGCCAGCTCAACTACCGCTGAATGCTCGAAGGCCTGTTCGTCACGCCGGCGCTCACCGCGGTCACCGAGGCATTGCGCTCGGCGAGCGCCGACGCCGGCAAGCTCGCGGTCGTCGGTCACGCCAAGCTCGCGACCGCGCTCGCGGGCGCCGAGCGCGAGGTCGTCGCGGTCGGCTTGTCCGCACGCGCCGCGAAGAAGTATCCGAACGCGCTCGCCGATCTGTCGAGCGTCGATGCGGGCTCGCTCGCCGGCGTCGTCGGCGTCGACATCGCGACGAGCGACGCGTGGGAAGCGACGCTCGCGCTATGGTCGCGCACCGTTCGCGACGGCGGCGCGGTCGTGCTCGTCGATCGCGGTCACGCCGTCGAAGCGAGCCGTCGCGCACTTTGCGCCGGGCTCACCGAGCTCGAGCAGCGACACGTCGGCCGCCTCGTGATCACGAGCGGCCTCGTTTCGCACTTCTGAGACTTCGCAGCAGGCGCGAGCGCGGCGGAGCATCGGAGCGACGCACCAACGCATTCGCGCACGCGATCAGTGGTGCGCCATCTTCATCGCCGGCGCCGGCGTACCGTCGGACCACATGCCGACAGGCACGAAGTAGACGCTGTACGGCATCGTGCCCAGGCCCGGCACCACCGAGGCCCCGCCGAGGACCGGCGACGCTTCGAGGTTCGCGCCGAGCACCGGCGAATCGATCGTGCCCGGGAGATAGAACATCACGTGCGAGTGCCACGCCGGATTGTCGCCGTCGTTGAGGTGTTGTTGCTTCGACATCATGTACGCCATCGAGCCGGGCTCGGGCGTGAGCTTGTTCGACGCCAGGATCGTCTTGAGCTTTGCCGAGATTTGTTCGCGCGTCGCGCCCGAGAGCGCGAGCGCCGTGAGCTGGTGCTGGAACGGCAACACCGAGCGTGCGGCCGGTGGATTCACGC
>DASXEF010000700.1:0-2440 GCA_036490255.1 Kofleriaceae bacterium | reverse complement strand
GGTGGCGGCGATACGGGACCGACCAACACCGACAACGGCGGCGCGGGCGGTGGCGGCGGTGCGGGCGGCGGCCTCTTGCTCGAATCTCCCGACGTGATCCTCGCGGGCGGCGGCGTCGTGGCGGCGAACGGCGGCGGCGGCGGCGGTGCGACCGATCATCTCGTCGCCGGTGGCTCCGGCCAACCAGGTCAGGCGAGCGCGACACCCGCCGCGGGCGGCGCGGCCGCGAACGGCGGCACCGGCACCGGCGGCACCGGTGGCTCGCGACAAGCCAGCGCCGGCAACGGCGGCGATTCGACCGACGTCAACTCGGGCGCTGGTGGCGGCGGCGTCGGCCGCATCTTCGTGCGGACGGTTGGCAACCCGACGTTGAGCGGCACCGTCAGTCCGTCGCCGACGATCGGCGTCGTGAAATCAGAGTAAGCCGCGGCCGCGCAACAGCGCTTCGATCGCGGCCCGGCGCGCATCGAGCTCTTCGGGATCTTTGACCGGCATGAAGCGCTCGCGCGTGACCTCGAGAAAATGACTCGGCAGGAACGCGGTGAGCTGGCCGACGAGTCGCTCGAACTGGATCGCTTTGCGATCGCCGACCGATTTCTCGACGCGAAAGTACGTGAGCTCGAAGTCGCGATCGATCGCGGCCGCATCGAACGCGAACGTGTTCGTGTTGAACAGCGCGAGCCGATCCTGATCGAAGTCGCTCGGAAAGCGGAAGCTCTCGACGATCTGCGGCACGCCGTCGACGCGCGCCGGCGCACCGCCGCGATCGCCTGCGACCTTGCGCACGACCTCGGCGGTCACGGCCGCTCCGCTCGCGAGGTGCGCGCCGATCACCGCCGGATCGAGCGTCGCGGCGACGTTGTCGACGTTCGACATGTAGAGCATTTTGCCGCCGCCGGCGCGAAACCGCGCGAGCACGCCGCTGCGTCGCAGCGCGAACGTGAGATCGCCGTGGCCGGTCGCGTAAGGTGCCGGCTTGTCGTCCTCGAGGAATCGCTCGCCGTTCGGCTGCAGGCGCAGCGACGTGAACTGCGGAAAGCACTCGACGCCGTCGAGCCGCTCGTCGCGCACTTGCTGCACGATGCGATCGTGCGTCGCCGCGCTCGTCATCACGTAGATCGGTAACGGACCCGACAGCCGCACATCACCGACTTTGACCGCGAGAAACGACTTGTTCGCGACGACCGGCACCGCGGCTTTGACGACGCCGCCGAACCTCGTCGCCATGCCGCCGGCGAGGATCACGATGCCGACCTCGCGCCGCGCGATCGCCTGCTTGCCCAACGTGCTCAGTCGATCGTGCTCGGGTGTGCCGACCGGCGGCAGCGCCGACGAATCTCCCGGCTCGAGCTCGGCGATTGCGCCAACGACCACGGTCGATTCGCGTTTCGCGCAGCGCTCGGCAAACGTCGCGAGCAGTGCCTCGTCGATGTCCATGCGCGGACTTTAGCGGACCGCGAACGTTTGCTCGAACGTCGAGCGCACGGGATTGCCGTCGAAATCGCGCGCCGGATCGTAACGAAACCGCCAGATCGCCGATTCGGCGGTGTCTTCGCGCGAGCCCGGATGCTCGCGCGTCATGTACGCGGCGACGACATCGCCGTCGGCATCGACCGTGATTCGAGCTCCGAACAGTTCGGACTCCTCGACGTCGGCTTGTCGCGATGGCCTCAGCAACCGCGCGGGTCTCGCGTGCGAGACCGCGGGCCGTGGTGGTGCCGGCAGATCGCGCGGCGCATCGCCGATCGAGCCGCCGTCGCCGAGCCCGATGCCGTGACCGTGGCCGCCGTCGCCGATGCCGACGCCGGTGCCGGCGCCGTCGCTGCTGATCGCGAAGTCATCCCACGCGCGATGTGCGACGTGATGGCCGCCGCCGCTGCTGCCGCCACCGCCGCGCGCGCGCGCTTGCACGTGCGGCCGCGGCGTATCGAGCATCGTCACGTCGATCACGCGCATCGGATCCGCGTTGCCGCGTGAATCGGGCGCGCCGGGAAGCGGCTCGATGATCGCGCTCGGCGGCCGCGGTAATGCGAGCGCGATCAGCGCGACGTGGACGGCGAGCGAGATCGCGATCGGCTTCACCCGATCGATGGTGCGAGCCACGACCCGCGCGGGCCAGGCGAGCGCGCTCACGGTCGCTCACGGTCGCTCCGGTGCCGCGATGTGCGTGCGGCGGCGGTGTCCCAGTCAGGACGTTCGCTTTAGTCCGTCCCCACGAGGGTTAGCAATGTCGAGGACTTGCGCGGCCGAAGTTTCGTTAGTGGACAACGTCCCTGGGACTTGGAGATACATCAGCCGCTTCAGCTCGCGCCGGCCGTGCGTGACGGTGTCGAGGTTGAACCCGACGGCGAGCGACAAGAACGCGAGCAGCATGATCGATGCGGACAAGATCGCGGTCGGGAACCGCGGCACGTCGCCGATCTGGATCCAGTGGATGAAG
>DASXEF010000617.1:0-2987 GCA_036490255.1 Kofleriaceae bacterium | reverse complement strand
GGTCTTGTTCGCGAGCGCGCGCGTCGTCACGACAACACTCCAGGCTGGCCGAGCCCACCGAGCGGGGTCGGCTTCGGCAACGTGCCGGTAGGCTCGGGGACGTAGCGCCCGGTCATCAGCCACGCGTACATCCACAGCGCCCACAGGCTCTCGCCGCCGGCGAAGTGCGCGACCGCGAGCGGCACCGCGCGCAGCGTCAGCACCGTGAAGATGCCGAGCGTGATCTGGCCGAGCACGAGCACCGGCGCGATCGCGACGAACGCGCGCAGCTGCGGCCACGACTTGGCCGCGATGAAGACTTTGATCGCGGCGATGATCGTCACGATGCCGACGAGCGTGCCGAAACAGCGGTGGATCATGTGCAGCGTCTGCAGGCCGCCGTCCGGCATCGCGTGCACCGGCGAGCATCCGGGCATGCCGATGCACACGAGCGCGGCACCGAGGTGGCGGACGAGCCCACCGAGCAGCAGTTGCACGAACACCATCACGCACGCCGCGGTGATCCACGCGCGCACGCGGCCGAGCTCGGCGCGCTGGCGTTCGTGAAGCTCGACCTGCGCGGGCGTCATGACGGCGCGCGTGCGGAACACCGTGTAGATCAGCATCGCGAAGTACGTCGTGCCGAGCAGCAGGTGGCCGGTCGACACCCACCACACGAGCTTGAACTTCACGGTGGTCGCGCCGAACAGACCTTGCAGCAGGATCATGCCGAGCAGCAGCACGCCGAGCTTGCGCAGCGCCGGCCGGCGCCGCCATAGCGAGATCGTGAGCGCGATCTGCACGAAGCCGACCGTCATCGCGAGCAAGCGGTGGCCGTGCTCGAACAGCACGCCCCCGGTCATCTTCGGCAAGATGCTCTTCTTGCAGATTACGAATGCTTCCGGGCACGCCAAGCTCGATCCGGTGGCGTTGACCAAACCGCCGATGATCAGAAGCAAGAATGCCGCACACGCAGCCAGCTTCGCGATCCGGTGCTCGAGCATGGGCTGCGTTTGGGTACCACAACTCGCACCTGCCCGACGCATCCTGCGACAACACGCCGCCCTCCCTGGAAAATCAGCGAGTTAGTGGCTAGAATCAACGCACGTGACCGAGATCTGGGAGGAGACCACCTCGATCGGTACGCTCCGCTCGGACGACCTGGCGAAGCCCAACGTCGTGTTCCGGTACAACCACTATTTGTACCGCACGAAAGGCGAGCATCTTTCGAACGGCGGGATGGGCACCGTCTACGAGCTCGAGCGGCGCGACGACGAGACGCAGTCGATCGAGGCCGTCGTCGGCAAGGTCTTCCACTCGAACTACCTCTATCAGCTGCGCACCGACGAGGTGACGCGCCGCGATCACCACAACAACCTGGCGGCGATGGCGCGCATCGCGGCGATCGAGCACCCGAACATCTTGCCGACGTACGTGTCGGCGCCGATCGCCGACAACTACTTGTTCGTGACGCCGCGCATGGGCTTGACGCTCGTCGAGGCGATCCAGAAGCACAACCTGACGCCGCGCACGCGCACGAAGCTGCTCGTGCAAGCGCTCGACGGCCTCGCGACGCTCCATGCCGCGCGGCTCGTGCATCGCGATTTCACGCTGCGCAACATCCTCGTCGATCAAGGCGCGAACGTCGCCTACGTGTTCGACTTCGACCTCGCGATGTCGCTCGACGACCTCGGCGGCCAGACGTATCGCAGCTACTACAAGGGCCGCATCTTCGGCTCGCCCGGCTGGTCGGTCGCGCCCGAGACGATCGATCAGGCGCTGATGGATTCGCCGATCAACACGTCGCTCGACATCTACGCGATCGGCGGCGCGCTGCACGGCCTGTTCACCGAGCAACTGCTCTACGGCCAGGCCGACGATATGTGGGCGCTGCTGATCCGCATCGCGGAGGGCATCGTCGTCGGCGGCAAGAGCAAGGTCGTTTATCCCGAAGGTTTCCCGGCGGTGCTGAAGCCACCGATCGAAGGTTGCCTCGAGCGCGATCCGGCGCAGCGATTTCCATCGGTGCAAGCAGTCGTGCAAGAGCTGCGCGGCATGCTGCGCGAGCTCCCCGACGAGACCAAGCGCGAATCGCGCCGCCGGATCCAGAGCAGCGCCGAGGACGACAAGGCGAAGGCGGTCGAAGTCGTCGCGTCGTCGACGGCGGATCCGTCGATCACCGCCGAGGTCGTGCGCGCGGCTGAAAGCTCGGTCTGGGAGTGGGGCTACAACGTCGAGCGCAGCCTCGGGCGCGTGCGCGGTCATCCGATCTTCTTGGCGGTGCCGCGACCCGATCTCGTACAGACCGGCGGCTTCCCCGACGCGAATATTTTTCCCAAGCTCGTCACCGTGATCGATCTGACGCGCATCCCGGACCCGCGCGCGTTCGTCGAGAGCTGGCAGCGTTATTTCTGGCCGATCTTGAAGCGCGTGCGGCAAGGCCTGCTGACGTCGCTGCACAAAGTCATCTACGACGCGAAATCGTCGTCGCTGCTGCTGTTCAGCGAGTACGTCGACGAGCCGCGCTTCGGCGATCGGGTCAGCGAAGTCGATCTCCATATCGACGGCGCACTCGCGCTCGGCTTCTTGGTGATCCGTCAGGTCGCCGCGCTGCACGAGCACGGCATGGCGCACAACAACATCTCGCCGCGCGCGCTGTTGTTCAAAGGCGTCGAAGAAACGCGCTCGGTCGTGCCGGCGATGATCGGGCTCGTCGAGCCGGCGATGGGCACCGAAGCGATGGCCGGCGACGTGCGCGGCTTGTCGGGCATGATCCTCACGTGGCTGCGGCCGAATCGGATCGCGGCGCTGCACGTGCGGATCAAGCCGATGTTCGAGGCGATGCGGACGAAGCTGACGAGCTGGGCGTTCGACACCGCGACCCCGCCGCCGACGATCGATCAGCTGCTCGCGCTGCTCAGCGATGCGCTCGCGCTCGTCGATTTCAACTTCTCGGTGCTGCGCGACTCGGGAGGTGACTTGCAAGAGTACGCGCTGCTCTTCATCAG
>DASXEF010000613.1:0-3513 GCA_036490255.1 Kofleriaceae bacterium | reverse complement strand
GCGGTGCGCGGGTTCGCGAGCAAGCGATCGATGCGCTCGTTCGACGATCGGATCGATCCGGTGCGCGACGCCGCGAGCGCGCGCAGCTGCTCGACGAACATGCCGGCGAGCTCGGGCAACCAACCCGGGCCGATCTCTTCGCACCGCGACAGCGCGCGCGACAGCAGATCGTCATCGCCCGACATCAGCGCCGCATTCGCTTCGGCCGCGATCGCGAGTGCCTTCGCGACCGGTGATTCGCCGCGCGCGAGCTGCTCGGCGCGAACCGCGTGCGCGTGCACGCGCCCGATGTCGAACAGCTCGCCGTCGGGAAACGAATACGCGAGCGCGGCGGCGGCCTCCGCGAGCGCGAACGGCGGTGCGGCCGCCGACATCGCGGGGCCGAGCGCGGCGAGCGCGCGTCGCGAATCGGCGCGATAGAGCAGCTCGATACACGCGAGCCCGGTCGATGCGATCACGCGCACGGTCGGGCTCGCGTCGCGGTCGGCGAGCGCGCGCACGAACGCGCTTTCGGGCTCGCGATAGTCGCCGTCGAGCACGTGCTGCAGCGCGGCCATCATCGGCACGTCCGCCGGCGTCGTGCCCGGCGTGACGATCGCGACCGGCTCCGCGTCACGCGCCGCGAACGCTCGTAGCCGCGCGAGCACTTTGCCGCGCGGTCGCCGCGCTTGCGGCGAATCGGCCGGCAGCTCCCATCGATAGATGGTCTGCGGGTCGACCCCGAGCTCCGCCGCGAACGCCGCTCTCGTCCGCGCACCGCGGAGTTGCCTGATTTCGGTATATGACAATTCTTGATCTGTCATAGTCCGTTTGCCTGCATTGAACTATGTCGAATCGTTGTACAGACGTCAAGTAGTTGTTCTTGCTTCGGCATGACCTGGCGCTCCAGCTGCAATTACCGCTGCGCATGTCGACCGAAGCAGCCGCGATTCCACTCCAACTCGTCGCCCCGACCACCGTCACCCGCAAGAAGGCTCCGTACATCTTCGGCGCGCTCGCGCTCGCGGCGGCCGGCTACGGCGCTCACCTCTATGTCGCGTCGCGCGGCACCGAAACCTCGGACGACGCGCAGGTCGAAGGCCACGTCTCGAACGTCGCGCCGCGCGTCGCCGGTCAGGTCAAGCGCGTTCTCATTCACGACAACCAGCTCGTCAAGGTCGGCGACGTGCTCGTCGAGCTCGACGATGCCGACTTCGCCGCGAGGCTCGCCGCATCGCGCGCGGATCTCGAAGCTGCGCGCGCGCAACTGCACGCCGCCGAGACGCAGCGCGATCTGACGCGCAAGCAAGTCGACGCGAACCTCGCGGTCGCGCGCGGCGGCGTCGCGCAAGCAGCCGCGGTTTCGGGATCGACCGAGGCGCTGATCGATCAGGCGCGCGCCGATGTGTCCGCCGCGAAATCGCGCGCGGAGCTCGCACAACTCGAGCTCGGCCGCGCGCAACGGCTGTACTCGCAAGGGGCGATTCCGCAGTCCGAGCTTGACACGAAAAAATCAAGTGCCGATCAAGCAGACGCCGCCGTGGCGCAGGCCAACGCGCGCGTAGTCACCGCAGTCGCGAATCGCTCGAGCTCGAGCGGCACGGTGCTCGCCGCCAACGGCCACCTCGCGTCGGCGCAAACCGCGCCGGAGCAAGTCGACGCTGCGAACGCGCAAGTCGACCTGGCCAGCGCGCGCGTCACGCAGGCCGAAGCCGCGGTGCACATCGCCGAGCTCGATCTCGGCTACACGAAGGTCCGCGCCGAGATCGGCGGCTACGTCGCGAAGCGCACCGTCGAGCCCGGTCAGCTCGTCGGCCCGGACCGCGCGCTGATGGCGATCGTCGGCACCGACGAGCTGTGGGTCGTCGCGAACCTCAAGGAGACGCAGCTCGCGCACGTCCACGCCGGCGAGCACGTCAAGGTCACGATCGATACGTTCGACGATCAGGCGCTCGACGGCGTCGTCGATAGCTTGCAGTCGGGCACCGGCGCACGGTTCTCGATGCTGCCGCCCGACAACGCGAGCGGCAACTTCACGAAGGTCACGCAGCGCGTGCCGGTGAAGATCGCGATCACCGATCGCAAGGGCCTCGATATTCGCCCGGGCATGAGCGCCGACGTTCGCGTCATCACCGCCGAGTAAGTCATGCAGGGCCAACTCAGAGGATCGAAGCTCGCGATCACGGTCACCGTGATGCTCGCGGCGCTGATGGCGATGATCGACATCTCGATCGTCAACGTCGCGCTCACCGACATCCGCGCGAGCTTCGCGACGCCGCTCGATCAGATCGGCTGGGTCTCGACCGGCTACATGATGGCGAACATCGTCGTCATCCCAATGACGGGCTGGTTCCAGCGCCGCTTCGGATTTCGCCGCTACTTCGCAGTCTCGGTGCTGGTGTTCACCGCCGCCAGCGCGCTGTGCGGCACCGCGTGGAGCCTGCCGTCATTGGTCGCGTTCCGCATGCTGCAAGGCCTCGGCGGCGGCGCGATCATCCCGACCGCCCAGAGCATCTTGTTCGCGCGCTATCCGCGGTCGCAACACGGCCTCGCCGCCGGCTTGTTCGGCCTCGGCGCGATCACCGGTCCGCTGCTCGGCCCGACGATCGGCGGCTACCTGATCGACGCGTCGAGCTGGCACTGGATCTTCCTGGTCAACGTGCCGGTCGGCATCGTCGTCGCCGCGATGGCGTGGCGATTCCTCGACGAGCCCGAGTTCAAAGCCGACAAGCAGCCGATCGATCTGATCGGCATCGGCCTGCTCGCGACCGGCATGCCGGCGCTGCAGTACGTGCTCGAAGAAGGCAACCGCGACGGCTGGTTCGAGTCGACACGCATCGTCGTGCTGACCTGGGTCGCGGTGATCGCGCTCACCACGTTCATCGCGCACGAGCTCGAGACGAAGCATCCGGTCGTCGATCTGCGCGTGTTCAAGAATCGCAGCTATGCCGCCGGTACCGGCATCAACTTCTTGACCGGCGTCGCGCTGTTCGCGAGCTCGTACTTGTTCTCGCTGTTCTGCGGCACGGTGATGGGCTACACGGCGCTCGATACCGGCCGCGTGTTCCTCGTCGCTGGCCTCGCGCAGATCATCTTGATGCCGATCGTCGGCCAGCTCGCGCCGAAGATCGACGCGCGCCTGATGCTCGTGGTCGGCGTGACGATCGTCGGCGCGAGTCAATGGATCGGCTCGCAGCTCACGACCGCCGCCGGGTTCTCCGACCTCGTGCGGCCGCAGATGGTGCGCGCCGTCGGGCTCGCGTTCGTGTTCATCCCCGTGAGCGTCGCCGCGCTCTCGGATCTGCCCGATGCAGCGCGCGGCAACGCGACCGGACTGTTCAACCTGACGCGCGAGCTCGGTGGCTCGATCGGCACGGCCTGGATGGGCAAGGTCGTCGCCGACGGGCTGGTCACGCACGGCTCCGCGCTGGCGGAGCACGTCACCGTCTTCGATCCGACGGTTCAAGAACGCATTCGCACGTTCGCTCATCTCGGCATGCCGAGCAACGCCATCATCGCGCAGCAGGTACAAGG
>DASXEF010000606.1:0-15143 GCA_036490255.1 Kofleriaceae bacterium | reverse complement strand
GTCGTGTGCCTGTTCGATCTCGCGCCGCCCGCACGCCGCGCGATCGAATCGGGCGTGCGCTCGCTGCACGTCTTCGGATCTTAGAGCCGCACGAGCGCGAACGCGCCGGGCACGGCGAGATAGACGACGGCCCACGCGATCGTCCATGCGAGCTTCGCGATCCGGCGCGCGCGCGGCGCGATCGGCAGCGTCGCCGAAAGTCGCGGCAATTCGATCGGCGGCCGGCGCAACCGCTCGGCGAGCGCGGCACCGTACAGCGCACCGCCGCCGGCAAACGCGATCAGCCACGGCTCGGGATCGTCGGGGCGTGCGAGCCCGACGATGACGAGCGCGACGAACGCGAACGAGCCGAGCGCGAACGCCATCGGATAGCGCCGCCGCATCAGCCGCGCATCCTTCGAATACGCGAGCGCCGCGCTGCCGATCGCACGCGCGACGAGCCGTTCGATCGCGGTCGGCGGGTGGATCTCGAGCTTTGCGAGGCGCTGGCGATCGAGCGCCGAGACGTCGCGCAAGATCGTCGCCATCAGCGCGGGTGCAGCGGCGCGCGCGGCTGCGAGCGCGAGGATCGACACGGCTGCGAGCGCGCCGAGGATCTCGACGCGACCGTACACGCGCGCGAGGATCACGCCGACCACGACGAGCGCCGACGCGAAGCCGGGCAGTGCGCCCAAGATCGCGCTCGCGTTGCCGCGTTGATCGGCGGGCGCGACCGCGACGATCATCGCCGCGAACGTGGCGACCGCCGGCAACAGGCACGCCGCGGCGATGCCGAGTGCGCCGATCAACGCGAGCGTCGGCAGCGTGACGATCGGTAGCGCGCCGATCACGCACGCGAGCGTCGTCGCGATCGCGGCGCGCACGCAGCGCCGCAGTGCCGCCGCGAACAGCTCGGTGCCCGCGATCGGCAGTTGCGCGAGCAACGCGGCATCGGCGCGCCAGTAGATGTGAAACGGCACGCGCATGAACGCGAACGCGTACGCGCCGAGCACGCACGCGAGCAGCGCATTCGGCCCGAACGAGGCCGTTAGGCCCGCGAACGCGCCGCCGGCCACGCACGCGATCAACCACCGCGACCACGCGCGCGACTCGCGGCGTTCGCGCAGCGTTTCCCACGCGACAAGCTTCATTGGCTTGACCTCGCTTTCGCGTCCTTCTCCGGACCCGGCTCGGTCATTGCGCGCCTTCATCGGCGACGAGCGAGACGTAGAGCTCTTCGAGCGCGCTCGTGGTGCGCAGCTCGTCGCCGCGGCGATCGGCGACCAGCTTGCCCTTGTTCATCACGAGCACGCGATCGCACAGGTGCTCGGCGACGCCGAGCAAGTGCGTCGACATCAACACGGCGGCGCCGGCATCGGCGACCGCGCGCAATGCCGCGCGCGCGTGACGAGCCGCGTGCGGATCCAGCCCGTTGAGCGTTTCGTCCAGGAGCGCGAGCTTGATCGGGCCGACGAGCGCGGCGGCGAGCCCGACGCGCTGGCGCATGCCGAACGACAGCTCGCGGCACGGCCGCTGCGCGATCTTCGATAGCCCGAGCGTTTCGAGCACGCGCGTCGCATCGCCGCTGGCCGCGCCGCGTGCTTCTGCGACGAACTCGACGTGCTCCTGCGCGGTGAAGAATTCGTAGAGCTGCGGCGGTTGATCGCAGAACCCGATGTGCTTGCGCGAGGCGGCGGCATCGTTGCCGTCGACGAGGATCTTGCCGGCGCTCGGCAAGACCGCGCCGGCGATCGCGGCGAGCGTCGTCGATTTGCCGGCGCCGTTCGGACCGAGTAGCAGCGCGATCTCGCCGGCCGCGAGCTCGAGATCGAGCGCCTCGACCGCGACGCGCGAGCCGTACTGGATCGTGAGCTGACTCAGGGTCGCGATCACGGTTTCCAGGAGTACACCACGACGTACGTGACCTCGGTCTTCGCCTTGGCCGGAACCTCGGTGCGCAGCGCGATCTGTTGCGCGCCTTCTTTGGCGGGATTGTTCGTCGACTCGTAGGCGATCAGCCAGGTCTCGCCGCGATACAAGTGCTCGCGCACGAGCACCTCGACCGGCCGATCGCGCGCGTTGTCGACGGTGATCACGAACTCTTCGGTCAGGCGATGGGCGAGCTCGTCGTCTTGCACCTCGAGATCGCGGCGCTCGCGATGGCCGGTCACGCCGAGCGCGGTGCCGACCGGGATCGTGTCGACCGTCGCCACGCGCGTCGCTTCGTCGAACAGCCGCGCTTCGCCGAGCAGCGCGAGCGCGCCGTCATCGCCGCGCTCGTAGAGCTTGGCGGCGCCGGCCGGCAAGCCGTCGCTCGCGATCGGATCGCGCGCGATCTCGAAGCTCTCGCTGACTTGCGTCGGTGCGGGTGGCACGACGCCGAGGTTCGCGTCGCGCACCGGAATCGAGCCGGGGCTGTCGTGCGACGTGCCGATCGGATCGTAAACGAGCACCGACTTCATCGCGCGCGGCGCCGAGATTCCCGGCAGCTCGAGCTGCGTGTCGCCGAGCGGCAGCGCGACGTCGCCGAGCGGGCGCGGTTTCGCGATTGGCGTGGTCGCCGCGGTCTCGCCGACGAGCGATGCGGCGAGGTTCTCGCGCTGGCGCGAGCGCCAGCCGGCGACGAGCGAGTCGACCAGCGTCACGTGCGCGTGCGGCAGTGCCAAGCCGGTCGCGTTGGTCACCGCGAGCGCGCCGAACAGCGTCGCGTGATCGCGCGCGCGGTTCGTCGCGAGCGTGTACGACGCGGTCCACGTCAGCTTGTCGGTGGTGTACGAGACCGCGAGCGCATAGTGGCCGGGGTGCGGCGCGGTGACGTCGAGCTGCGCATGCATCGGCCGCGGCGACGTCAGGGCCGCGGAGCCGGCATCGTCGGCGTCGCTGCCGCTGCCGATCGGCACGCGCAGCTCGGCGGTCGCGATGCCCGCGACGTCAGACGCGGCGATCGACGTCGCGCCTTGCGGCAGCTCGATCGCGATCGCCTGCGCGCTCGTCCCGAGCTCGATGTCGATGCGCTGGGTGATCACCGCCGAGTCGCGAAACAGCACGACGTCGGTGATCGGCGATGCCGGCGTGCGCGGCGCGTCGACGTGACACGCGAACAGCGCGACCAGCGCGACGTAGCGCATCACCACGCGTAGACGGCGGTGTACGTGATCGATTGCTTCGCGCCCGCTGCGAGCTCGACGCGATATTCCTGCGTCTGCGCGCCGCCGCGCGTGCCCTTCGCGCTCTCGTCTTCGAGGTGCCATATCGGCCACCGCCACAAGAACTCGCGCGCGATCACCGTCGCCTTTTGCTTGCCGTGATTCTCGAGCGACAGCTCGATCTTCTCGTGGATCGTGCGCGCGTGCTCGTCGTAGTTGCAGCTCGTCGCGTGGCGCTCGCCGACGATTTCGGTATCCGACGCGAGCCGGATGCGCGCGACGGTCGGCGTCGCGTGCAGCGCGTCCTCGCTGAGCACGTCGAGCCGCGCGCCGTCGCGCTGGAACAAGCGCACTTTGCCGTCGGGCAACTGGCTCGGCGTGTCGAGCTCGAGCGCGACCTCGGCGCGACCTGCGCCGGCGACCTGCGTGCTGAGCTGGTTGCAATCGACCGCCTGGAACTGCTGGAAGTTCGCCGACGGATCCGGCATCGCCTCGAACGTGACGACGGGGCGAACCTTGGCGTCGACGCGCGGCGCCATCAGCTCGACCTGCACGGTTTCGCCGGCGGCGAGCCGCACGAGGCCGGGCACGCTGAACCGCGACGGCGGCGCACCAACGGGGCGAACGAGCGGCGTCGCGCCTTTGCTCGGCGCGGCGACGAGCGGCGCCTGGGTCGTATCGACGAGCGTGAGCTCCGCGGCATCGAACGTCGCGGTCGTGGCGTTCTTGACGGTCGCCCACGCGGAGAAGTCGAGCGTCTTGGCGACGGCGTCGAACACCGCGACGTAATCGGCACTCCACGCCATACCTTCGGCGCGATACGAGATCTCGACCGGCTGTTTGCCGCCGTGCTTCGCCGCGAGTCGCCACACGAGCGTCGGCTGCGCGCCGGTCGCGGCGCCGCCGAGCTTGATGTCGAGCACGTAACCGTCGCGGCGCAGCACGCGAAGTGATCCGCCGGTCTCGACCACGATCGCCTGCGGATCGGCGGCGCGCAGCGTGCCCACGATCTCGCCTTTCGGCGTGACCACGGTGATCGGCTCGCCGAGGTGATGGCCGAGCACGTCGTCGGGCGTGGCCGCGCCGGGCATGAAGCGCTGCTCGACAACTGCGAGCGGATCGCCGAGCCCGCGCAGCTGCACCGACGCCGGATCGATCGTATCGGGGACGCCTGCGAGATGGACGTCGCCGTTGTCGCCGATGTCGACGTCGCGCCGCTCGGTGATCAACGCGCCGGTCGGCGGTGCGATCGTCTCGCCGTAGCTCGTACCGCCGAACGCGGCCGACGCATTCGCTGCGTTCGGATCGGGCGCGGCCGTGAAGATCGTGATCGCCGTTTTTGCGACCGGCGCGGCCGCATACGCGCTGGCCGCGAGCGCGGCGCCGGCAACGACCCACGGGATGCGGCGGCCCATGCATCGATCATAACAGGCGGTCGCGCAGATGCCCGTGGCCCCATTCGACCTGTATGCTTTGCGGCGTGGCGGTCGCGACCTACCCAGGAATGGTGTCGCCGTTGCGAGGTCTCGATGCGTTTGGCGAGGCGGAGCGCGACGTGTGGCAAGGGCGCGAGTCCGAACGCGAGGAGCTCGCGCGGATGGTCAGCGCGGACGGTTTTCGTGCCGGCTTGCTCTACGGCGAGCCGGGGGTCGGCAAGACCTCGCTCGTCCGCGCCGGGTTGATCCCGCATTTGCGCGACCACGGGATCGTCGCGTTGATGTGCGAGGACCTGTCGCAGCCCGCGAACAGCTTCGCGCAGGGTTTGTCCGCGTTCGGCATCCAGCCCAATACCGGCGAAGCGTCGATCGCGTTCATGACCCGCGCGGTGTCGAACGCGGTGCAGGGCCAGCAATTCGTATTCGTGGTCGACGATATCGGCCTCGCGGCCAACGACGACCGCGTGATCTCGGAGCTCGCCGAGATGTTCGCCAAAGTGGTGAGCCGCTCGGCCGGCCGGGCGCGCTTCTTGTTCGTCGCCGCGAGCGACCGCTTTCACTCGCTCGGCGCCCTCGAGCGCCGCACCGGCTCGCTGTTTCCGCCGTCGAATCGCTTCGAGCTGACGCGGCTGACGATTCCCGCCGCGACCGAGATCTTGGACCGCGTGCTGTCGCTGTCGGGCGCCGCGGCCGATCCGGCGCTCGCTGAAGCGCTCGCGAACGGGCTCGCGAACTCGGCCGGCGTGCTGCCCGCCGACATGCAGATCTGCGCGATGGCGTTGCGCGATCTCAAGATCAGCTCGCTCGCCGGCATGCAAAAGCTCGGCGGCCCGAACGAGCTCGAGAGCGCGTGGCTGCACGCCGCGTGTCGCGCGACCGGCAACGAGCGCTCGGCGCTGCGGTTGTGCGCGGAGCTCGCGATCGGTAGCGGCGCCGTGCCGAAAGCCGCCGACGCGATCGCGCGCGAGATCAACCTCGACGTCGACTTCGCGAATCATGCGGTCGGCGTGCTCGAGCAGCGCGGCGTGATCATCCGCGGCGACGCGACGGGCACGACGTGGATCCTGCGCCACGAAGTGCTCGTGCCACGCGTTCGCGAGCTCACCGCACCGGCGCGAGCCGCGGCGCGCCGCGCGTACGACTTGCTCGGCTCGAAGACCGCGAGCAAAGGTCGGCTCAAGCTCGGCGAATTGCGCGCGCTCAAGCACGAAGGCATCGCGCCGGTGACGCCGGCGGAGATCGCGGTCGTCGACGGCAGCAAGCGCTACTACTGGATGCTCGCCGGCGGGATCGCGGCGGTGCCCGTCGTCATCTTGATCGCGCTGATCATCTCGGTGCATCGCCACGCGTTCTTCGAGCTGCAGCCGGCGCCCGGCGGCGAGCGCGTCGTCGTGCGTGGCGGCCGCGCCAGCTTGTGGTCAGGCAAGCTGCTCGCCGATACCGGCTTCACGCGCGCGATGGTCGCGCCCGAAGTCTGGAAAAAGATCGACGGTCACGAGCTCGGCGGCTCGCGCGGCGATTGGGACGATCAGCTCGACGGTATGATGGCGCCGCAGCTCGCGGAGCTCGTCGACTACGCGCGCACCGGCAGCGACGGCGCGCTCGCCGAGCTGCGCAAAGCCGCCAAGGATCCCGAAGATCTCGCCGAGCTGCTGATCGCGATGAAGCCGATCGCGAAAGGGAGCCCCGCCGAGGTCCAGATGGTCGAAGCGGCGATCGCGATGCCGCAGCCGGCCGTGCAGCGCGCCGCCGTCGCGACCGCGGGCTCGGCTGCACAGCGCCACAACGTCTATCAGGACACGCTGCTGCAAGCGCTGACGTCGAAGGATCCCGAGCTGCGCCGCATCGCGTTTTCATCCGTGCGCAACTTGGGCGAGCGCGGCCACGCGCTGTTCGAGCAGGCGCTCGCGAAAGAGCCCGACGTCGATACGCGGCGCGAGCTGCTGGTCGAGGTCGCGCAGGCGACGACCGACGAGGCGCCGTCGGCGGCGACCGCCGCATCCATTCTCGCGAACGCCGACGCGTCGGCGGTGCAGCGCGACAAGGCAAAGGCGCAGCTCAAGATCGCGCTCGATTCCGATCCGACGGCGGCCGCGACCGCGCTGACCGGCCTCATCGGCAACGAGAAGGCGCCGATCGAATCGCGCACGTATGCGATCGAGACACTGCGCGACTTGGATCCGATGCCGAAAGTTCCGGGCCTCGTCGATGCGGCGCGCGCCGCGTTCAACTCGAAGTCGGCCGCGGTGAAGCTCGCCGCGCTACCGCTGTACGCGAAGGTCGATCCCGAGCGCGCCGGCGGCGATCTCGCGACGATGCTCGACGACAAGAAGCTCGACAAGCCGATGAAAGTCGCCGCTGCGCTCGCGTGGGGCGAGGTCGCGACCGCGAATCACGGCGCGGCTGAAAAAGCGCTCGACGGCATGATCAAAGACGACGACGGCGACATTCGCGCCGCCGCCGCCGAGGCATCCGGCAAGCTCGGGCGCACGTATCAGGATCGCCTCGTCAAGATGGCGAAGGCCGAGAACTACAACGTGCGGATCGGCGCCGCCGAAGGGCTCGCCTCGACGACGCTCACCGGCGGCAACGTCGGCGTCGGCATCGACGGCATCGCGCAGCTGTGGCGCGAAAAGGGTAGGCCGCGCCGCGACGCGACGAAGATCTGGGCGCACCTCGCGCGCAAGAAGGCGTTTCCGAACGTCGTCGAATACCTCGCGAGTGCGGCGAAGCTCGTCGAAGATCCGGCGCTGCATCCGATCGCGGTCGACGGCTTGTGCAACGCCGCGCTCGCCGGCAGCGTCGATGCGCGCCACGCGCTCGCGCGATCGATCGACGATCCGTCGGTCGAAGTCCGCCGCGCGGTGATGTCGTGCGTCGCCGACGGGCCGGATCCGGCGAAGAACGGCGCCGCGATCGCCGCGAAGCTGGTCAAAGATCCCGACAACGAGATCCGCGCCGATGCCGCACGCGTGCTCGCGCAAGGCGTCGTCAAAGGCAAGGCGTCGCCGGGCATCGCCGACGCGCTCGTGCAATTGCTCGACGATCCCGACCGCGAAGTCCGCGTGATCGCGATTCGCGCGGTCGGTTCGCTCGGCGGCGATGCGCCGAAGACCGCCGATCCCGCGCTCGCGAAGCTGTTCGAGCGCGGCGACGAAGGTGAAAAGCTCGCGCTGCTGCGCGCCGCGAAGCAAGTCGGCGCGGCGGATCTGATCGGGCTCGCCGTCGCCGATAGCTCTGCGCTCGTGCGCGTCGCCGCGGTCGATGCTGCGCTCGGCGCGGGCTTGCGCGCCTCGGCGACGTTATCCGCGGCGCTCGCCGACGCCGATCCGCAGGTTCGCAAAGCCGCGCTCGAGCGGCTCGCCGCGCAAAAAGACAAGGTCGAGCCCGCGGTCCTCGATCGCGCACTGGCGCTCGCCGTTCGCGATCCGGATCCCGAGCTCTCGCAGCTCGCGCTGACGACGATCGCGCGTGTCGCACCGAAAGAAGCCGTCGCTGCTCGGCTGCATCGCTCGCTGGCATCGCGCGTCGAGCGCGAACGTGCACAAGCGGCGGCTGCCGCGATCGGCCTCGTCGATCGCGACGCGGGACTGTCGGTGCAATTGCTCGAGCCGCTGATGGGCGATCCGTCGCACGACGTGCGCGTCGCGATGCTTCCCGCGCTCGCCGCCGCGTACGCGAAGACGAACACGCCGGAGAAAGTCGCCGACATCCTGACCAGCTCGGAGACCAACGCGATGCGCCGGCTCGTTGCCGCCGCCGCGTTCGTCACGCTCGCGAAGACCGATGCAGGTCGCGCGGCATCCGAGGCGGTGCTCAAGAAGATCGACGGGCCCGCGATGGCGCGCTTCACCGCGAGGCTCGTCGCCGGGTTGGTCGTGAACCAAGCCGACGGCATCGCGTTCCTGCAGGAGCTGGTCCCATAAAGGCGCTGGTGCTCGCCGTGCTCGCGGCGGCGTGCGTCGATCACTTCCCGCCGGTCGTGCATCGCAGCGAAGAGGTCGTGCCTGCGATCGATTCGCTCGCGCCGTCGATCGCGTACGTCGCGACGCAGCCGGCGGCGCGGTGGAACGAGCCGATGGATCCGGCAACGGTCGCGAGCCCGTCGCACGAGACCGACGCGGTGTTCTCGGGCCTGATCGAGCTCGTCGGCTCGGATAATAGCGAGCTCGAGCGCGATCCGCGGCTCGATGCGATCGCGACGGAGCTCTCCGCGATGGCGAGCAAGGGCGCCGCGCTCGACGGCTCGCTCGTCGACTTCGCGCTCGGCCAGTACGGCGTGCCCGATGCCGCGACGCTCGTGCTCGCCGCAAAGGCGACCGAGCCGCAGGCAATCGTCGACGAGCTCGCGCCCGAGCTCGGCGACGTGCTGCGCCCGGCGAACGCGCGCGTCGGGCTCGGCGGAATGTCGCCGATGGTGCTCCTCGTGACGCACGCCTCGCTCGCTACGCTCGCGCCGTTGCCGCGCTCGCTGCCGGTGCACGGCGAGGTCGACATCGACGTCAAGCTCGACGCCCACGCGCCGAAGCTCGTCGTCACGCACGACGACGGCAGCGTCGAGCACCTCGCCGATCACAGGTTTCGCTGCGGCACGTACAAGGGCACGCAATGGATCGCGGTCGATTCGGGCGAGCCGCTTGACGATCCGCATCGGCTCGCGACGGTGCTCGTGCTGTCGATCGATTGCGGCGCGCCGCCGCGGACGACGTTTTACGTCGAGCCGCGCGCGAACACGATCGATGCGCGCGATCCCGAGCAGCGGCTCGTCCAGATCATCGATCGCGAGCGCGCGGCCGCGCAGCTGCCACCGCTGTTGATCGATCAGCGCGCCGTCGATGCCGCGCGTGCCGCCGCGAACCGCATGCGCGCGGCCGGCCGCGTCGCGCACGTCGAGGCCGGGTCGACCGTCGGCTCGCGATTGCTCGACGCCGGGCTGATCCCGCCGATGGCGCGCGAAGCGACGCTGCACGCCTCCGATCTGGCGACCGCCGCCGAGCTGCTGCTCAACGAGCCCGGCTATCGCGAGGCGATGCTCGCGCGCGACGTCAGTCACGCCGGCGTCGCGATCGCACGCGACGATCACGGCGAGCTCTACGTCGCCGTCGAGCTCGTGCAGATCGTGCCGCCGATCGACGTCGCGCGATTGCGTCGCGACATCGCCGCGCGGATCCGGCTCGACAACCTGAAGGTGCTCGATCACGTCGCCGAGGTGATCGCCGAAGGTCACGCGCGAAACTGGCCCGACGCCGACGTGTTCGAGCGCGCGACCGACGAGGTCCCCGAAGGCTTCGCGCACGTCCAGCGCTACATGACGTTGCTGCTCGACGACTCGATCGATCACGTCGATTTCGGCGCGCCCGATCGGCGTGCCGACGCTGCCGGCATCGCGGTCGTGCAGGCGCCGCGCGATGGCGCGAACGCCGGTCGCACGTACGTCGTGATCGTCTACGCGCGGCGCGCGTTCGATACGAACCTGCACGACCCACGCAACGTAAAAACAGGGACGTAGTCCATTAGCTCAACTTCGGCCGCGTAAGTCAGCGAAATACTTCAGTGCGATGGGGACGCACTAAAGCGAGCGCCCTCTCGTGAGCATCGGAGTCGGGCGTGCAACGCGAAAACCGCGAGCGCGATCGACGCCTCGCTTTAGTCCGTCCCTCTCGCCCTCAATGATCACGCGACGTTGCAGCGTCGAAGTTGCGCTAATGGACTACGTCCCTGTGGACGGTCCAGCGCTTGACCGCCACCGGCGCGGGCAACGCCTTCGACGTGTACTCGAGCGCGTCGAGCGTCGCGTGCTGCTCGGTGAGAAACTCGGCGACGCCGGCCGCGCGATACGTCGCCTCGCTGATCGCGATCTGATAGCTCTCGGCGAGCGCCTGCAGCTTCGCGGCGACGTTGACGGTGCCGCCGAAGAAGTCGGCGTTCGAGTTGAGCCGGACCGCGATGCACGGCCCGGTGTTGAGCGAGATCCGCAGCCGGATCGGCGTGTCGCCGCGCTCGGGGTGAAACGTGTCGTGGATCTTTTGCGCCGCGCGCACCGCATCGACCGGCGCGCTGAACGTCGCCATCACGGCGTCGCCGATCGTCTTGACGACCGCGCCGCGATTTTGCACGACGATCGCGAAGACCTCGTCGAAGTGGCGTTTGATCTCGATGAACGCGCCGGGGTCGCCGCGCTCGGCGTAGAACGCGGTCGAGCCGACCACGTCGGTGAACAGCAGCGTCTGCTCGCCGACCGCGAGCTTGACGTCGGCGCCGATGTAATCCTCGCTGAACAGATCGCGAAAATCCTGGAACGACAACAACGTGCCGGGATGCAGCGCGTCGTCGCTCCACGTCGCGCGTTCGATCGAGAACAGCGCCGGCTCCTTGCCGGTGTTGTGAAACGTGATCGTCGGATGCGTGCTGCATTTGACGACGTGACCGGCCGGATGGTTTTCCCACTCGATCGCAGCTGGACCGTCGTCGCCGGCATCGAGGTACCAGCCGCCGGCGTGATCGGCCCACACGACGTAGCGACCCGGCGCGAACGATGGCGACGCGGTCTTCGTCGCGCCCGGTGCGACGAGCGTCTGCACGCGAATGTGATCTTTCGTCGCGGGCTCGGCGCTGCAGTACAAGCGCTCCGGCACTTCGCGCACCGACGGATGCACGCGGAACGTGACCTCGACGGCCTCGCGCGAATCGGTCGTGAAGTCGACGTCGCAAACGTCGCAGTGGCCGTCGGCGGCGACGTCGGCGAGCTTGCCGCTCTCTTCGCGCAGGCCGCGGCAGTGCGGGCAGATCGTGTCCCACGACAGATCGAGCAGGCCGACCCGCGTCGCGTGCAGCGCGGTGCGGAGCAGCTCGAGCTCGGGAACTTTCCACACGCGAGCGCGCTCGCGGATCTGGATGCGATGCAGATCGGCGTCGTCGCCGGTGCGAATCCAATCGACGAGCAGATCGACGTGCTCCAGCTTCTCAGCGACGAGCTGATCGCGCGCGTTCTGCAGCCGCGTCGCCGCATCGTCTTCGAGCGGCGGCGCCGGCAGCTGCAAGACCTGCGGGCGAATGCGATCGAGCTGCGCGGCGAGCTCGGGCAACACGCGCTTGTACGCGCGCTCGAGCGACGGAAATCCGAGCCGGATCAACGTCGCCCACAAGAAATTGCGTGGCACCGCGCCGTAGTAAAGGTACACGCGCGTGCCCGTCTTCGTCGCTTCGAGGCGATGGATCGCGTACATCGCCTTCATGAAGCCGCGGTCGTAGAGCCGCAGCGAGCTCAGCCATTGCTCGGCGACCCAGTTCCACGGCACCTCGAGCCAGTCGTGCTGCACGCCGCCGGGCTTCGCGCTGCCGTAGCGCTTGCCGGCTTTCTCGACGAACGTCATTTCGGCGGTGCCGAGTGCGCGATTCAACCGCGACGTATCGGAGATGAACGGCCACAGCGCCTGCGGCGTGCCGGGCAAGTCGAACACCCATAACCGCTCGATTCGCTTCTCGTTCGCGATCTCGCTCGGAATCGGATGCAGCTCCAACAGCTGCGAGACTGACAGGACGGAATCCACGAGTCGGGAGGATAGCGCAGGTGCTACGTTCTCGCCGTGGCGACGCGCTATACGAGCTGTCCGCTGTGCGAGGCGACGTGCGGCGTCGCGGTCGAGGTCGAGGGCGAGCTCGTGAAATCGGTGCGCGGCGACACCGCCGACCCGTTCAGCCGCGGCTACATCTGCCCGAAGGGCACGGCGCTCGGCGATCTGCACCACGATCCGGATCGACTGCGTCATCCGATGCTGCGCGATGGAGACGACTGGCGCGAGCTCGGCTGGGACGAAGCGATCGAGCTGGTCGCGACGAAGCTGCGCGAGACTCGCAGCAAATACGGCGCCGATTCGATCGCCGTCTATCAGGGCAATCCGACGGCGCACAACCTCGGCTTGCTCACGATCGGCCAGCTCGCGCTGCGCACGCTCGGCACGAAGAACATGTACTCGGCGACGTCGCTCGATCAGCTGCCGCACATGCTCGCGGCGCTGCAGATGTTCGGCAGCCAGCTGCTGATGCCGGTGCCCGACGTCGATCGCGCCGACTTGTTCATCTGCATCGGCGCGAACCCGCTCGCGTCGAACGGCTCGCTGATGACCGCGCCCGACATGCGCGGCCGGCTCAAGGCAATCCAAGCGCGCGGCGGTCGCGTGATCGTGCTCGATCCGCGCCGCACCGAGACCGCCGAGCGCGCCGACAAGCACATCTTTATCCGGCCCGGCAGCGATGCGGTGTTGTTGCTCGCGCTGGTCAACGAGCTGTTCGCGCAAGGGCTCGTCAAGCTCGGCCGGCTCGCGCGCTTCGCGATCGGCGAGCCCGAGCTACGCATGGCCGCACACGCGTGGACCGCCGAGCGCGCGGCGGCGATCACCGGCATCGCCGCCGACGAGATCCGCACGCTCGCCCGCGACTTCGCCGAAACGCCGCGCGCCGTGCTCTACGGCCGCATCGGCGTCTGCACGCAAGAGTTCGGCGGGCTCGCCGCGTACCTGTGTTACGCGGTCAACGCGCTCGCCGGTCATCTCGACGAGCCCGGCGGGTTGATGTTCACCACGCCCGCGCTCGATCCGGTCCCGATGTTGAGCATGCTCGGCGAGAGTGGCGGGTTCGCGCGATGGACGAGCCGCGTGTCGCACAAGCCCGAGTTCGGCGGCGAGCTGCCGATGTCGGTGCTCGCCGAAGAGATCGAGACGCCCGGCGACGGCCAGATCCGCGCGCTGATCACGAGCGCGGGCAATCCGGTGCTGTCGTCGCCCGGCGGGCCGCGGCTCGAGAGTGCGATGCGAACGCTCGACTTCGTCGTGTCGATCGATCCGTACATGAACGAGACCACGCGGCTTGCGAACGTGATCTTGCCGCCGGCATCACCGCTCGAGCGCTCGCACTACGACGCCGCGCTCAACGTGTTCGCGGTGCGCAACGTCGCGAAGTATTCACCACCGGTGTTCGACCGCCGCGACGATCAGCGCCACGACTGGGAGATCTTGGCGGCGCTGTGGTCGAAGCTGCGAATTCCAGGTCCGCTGTCGAAAGTTGCCGAGCGCGTCATCGGCGCGACCGGGCCCGAAGCGATCTTGGACGTGGGTCTGCGCTTCGGCCCGCACGGCATCGGCCGCGGTGGCTTGTCGCTCGCGAAGCTACGCGCGAACCCGCACGGCCTCGATCTCGGGCCGCTGGTTCGCCGGCTGCCGAAACGTCTGCCACGCGGTCGCAAGGTCGAGCTCGCGCCCGCGATCTATCTCGCCGACATCAACCGGCTCGAAGCCCGCCGCGCGCCCGATGGTCTCGTCGTGATCGGCCGGCGCCACTTGCGCTCGAACAACTCGTGGCTGCACAACAGCGAGCGTCTGGTCAAAGGGCCGCCGCGTTGCACGCTGCTGATCCATCCCGACGATGCGGCGGCGCGCGGCATCACCGACGGTTCTCTCGCGCGCATCGCGACGGCACGCGGCTCGATCGAGCTGCCGGTCGAGGTCACCGATTCGATGATGCCGGGCGTCGTCAGCGTGCCGCACGGCTGGGGCCACACGCGCAAGGGCTCGCGGCTTACCGTCGCATCGAGCGTCGCCGGCGCGAGCCTCAACGACGTGCTCGATCCGGCGATCGCCGACGAGCTTTCGGGAACCGCAGCGCTGACCGGCCAGCCGGTCGAAGTCCATCCGGTATGACGGCGTTCGACAAGATCGGCGCCGACAAGCTGCGCGCAGTGCTCGCCGACTTCTACGACCGCGTGTTCGCCGACGTGATGATCGGCTTTTTGTTTGTCGGCAAAGACAAGGCGCGCTTGATCCAGCTCGAGTGGGAGCTCGCATCGCGCATGCTCGGCGCGAGCGACGTGGCGTACACCGGCCGGCCGATGCGCGTCGCGCACGCGCAATCGCCGATCTTCGGCGGTCACTTCGAGCGCCGCTTGCAGATCTTGCGCGAGACGATGCGCGATCACGACATCGATGCTGAAGTCCAACGCGAATGGCTCGAGCACAGCCAGGCGCTGCGCTCGCAGATCACGAAGGACAAAGGCAGCGAGTGCAAAGACACCAGCGTCGTCGCGCCGCGGCTCGCCGTCGCGCCGCCGGTGCAAGATCCCGAGACCAAGATCAAGCTCGGCCGGCGTTAGTGCCCGCTACCTAGCTCGCGCTGCATTTGCTGCTCTTGCGGATCGTCGCTGTAGTCGAAGTACGCGGCGTGCTCGGTCGCATCGTCGGGGCAGTTGAACGACAGCAGGTCGAGCATCTTGCCGAACAGATCGCCGGTGAGCGCCTGCGTGTTGACGCGGCCGGTGCCGCCGTTACACGCGATCTTCTCGACCCACACGTACTCGTATTGGATCGTCGGGACGTGAATCGGCGCCTTGTTCGTGGTGCCGAGCGCTGCGATCGCGCTGCGCCGCGCCGCCGACAGCGATGGGAACTGCTCGACGAGCGCGTCGAAGTCGGCGGTCGTCGGATGACCGTGGACGAGCTTGTCGGCGACGTCATTCGATGGCGCTGGCGGCGCGGGTTTCGGGGTCGAATTCGCGACCGGTGGCGGCGCCGCGCCGCCGCAAGCCGCCACG
>DASXEF010000605.1:0-6529 GCA_036490255.1 Kofleriaceae bacterium | reverse complement strand
CGACGAGCGCGACGACGGGTTTGCCGGTCAAGATGTAGTCGAAAACCTTGGCAGCGTAGCCGTACTGCGCGTAGTAGCCGGGCGTCTCGACGACGAGCAACGCGTCGGCCCGCGCGAGCTCATCGAACACTTTTGCGTGCGCAACGAAAGGCTTGATGTCGACGAACGCGTCGACGCCGAGCGCGCGCAGATCAGACACTGCGAGGTTGCCGACGAATTCGACGCGAAACGTTTCCGGCGTGATCGCGCCGCGCTCGGCGAGCGCCTTGAGGGCGCGCCAGAATGGATCGAGATCGTAATGCGCATGCACCGAGCCCGTGTACATCAGGCGAAACGGCCCGTTCGTCCGTGCATCGTGGGCTCGGCTCGCATCGTCGGGATCGAACCCATTCGTGATCGAGATCGCGCGCTCGCGTGCGACGCCGTGCACGTCCGCAAGATCCTCAGCCATGCGCGGGGCGACCGCGACGATGCGCGACGCATCTCGGACCACGCGACGCTCGAGCCGATGCGCGGCAGCGCGATGCAACGGTGTTGTGAACACCGGCATCGGCAGCGTCGACCACAGGTCACGAAAATCGACGACGAGCGGCAGGTTCGCGGCGCGTGCGAGCGCGCGGCCGACGATGAGATCGCTCGCGGGCCCGTGGGTCGCGAGCACAACGTCGTGTGGCGTCTCGGCGAGCGCGCGTTTGCCGGCGGCGATCGCGCCGGGTACCCAAAAAATTTCGCGGTCAGGAAACACGACGGACATCGCCGCCGTGCGCAACGTTTTCCGCGCCCAGCTGCGCATGCCGCGCTTTGGTGTCGGTGCGCCGCGCTTGACGACTGCGGATGCCGGCGACCAGGTCTCGATGATCGTCGCGCGGCCGTCGAGATCGGCCAGCGCGCCGACGTCGACACCGTCGTGCTTCGCGGTGAGCACGGTAACGTCCCAACCGTGGTCGGGCAGGAGTCGCGCGAACTGACCCATCCGGGGTGCACCGCCGGCGACGAGCGGTGGGAAGACGTGCGAGACGATGAGGGCGCGCTGGCGGCGCATTACAGCGCGAGGCGCACGCCGAGCAGGATGTCGTGCCGCACGTAGCTCGGGTTATACGGCTCGTTGGTTGCCGTCATCGGGTAGCGATAGTCGGTCGAGACGTCGGTGAAGTGGTAATCAAGGGTCGCGGCGATCCAGTTGCGGAACGCGTAGTGCACACCCGCGATGATCGAGACAATCGTGTCGTTGCGGGTGTCCGCCGCTCCAGGCACGAGAAGCGAGATGCCGTCGTACTCGCGGAAGTGCAGTTCGGGTTGGATGGCGAACACTAGCGAGCCCAACGACTGACTGACGGACCCGCTAATCACTTCGTCGCGATAGTAGTTCGCGTTGATCGAATCGGCGTACAGCCAGTTGTAGTCGAGCTGAATCCGCCCGGAGCGCGAGTAGCGCCATCCGAACTCTGCGCCGCCAGTAGGGGCCGAATAGCTAGGGCCGCCGCTGTAGAAGCCGTTTGTGTACCCGATCTGGCCGCTCAATGTGACATCGAGCGTGAGTAGGGTCTGAACCCCAGCGACCGCGACCAGCGGTAACGCAGTTTCCTTATCGGTGGTTCCAAGCCCCGTATCGATGTTGCCAGAGACGTCGATGAACACCTGCGTCGCAGGAAAAATTTTCCACTGCGGGTGAAACCCGAATCGATGTTGGAGCCGGTCGGGATAGACGCCTTCGTTCTGTTCGAAGATGTCCAGCGTGTTGTTGTAGTAGAGATAACCGCTGAGCGAGCGATCGATCGGGTGCCACAGCAAATTCAACGCGAACTGGTTGATATCGCGGTTGACGTTTCCGCTGGTTTCGAAGTTCGCCGCTCGGATCACACGCGAAAAATCTTCATCGACACCGAACGTCCACGTGCCGGCGGGATTCGCAACGCCGTGCAACGTCGCGCCAACTCCGACACCACCAGTATCGCTTGCGGCGGCGTTGCTCGACAAGACTGCGTCGTACGACACGCGGACGCTCGCGCGATATTGAAACTGCGGCTCGACCGGTGCTTCCGACTCGCCAGCCGGGACCAAACGCGAGCCTGTTAGCGAGCCAGCGCTGATCTGCGCGAGCGCGCGCAAGATCCCAGCCCCAACCGGGTTCGTCGCACTATAGAACACGTTCGACGTGTAGCCGCCTTCGACGCCGAACGCCGGGTGCAGCACGGTGCCCTCGCCGATCTTGACACCTGGGCCTTCGACCGCAGTGATCGGCGCGACAGCATCGTCAGGATCGAATGATGCGAGCGGCGAATCGGTCGGCGTGAAGTCCGCGAACGCCACGGACTCGAGCGCGACCAGCAAGCCTAACGATGCGTAGAGACGGGTCATTTACAATGGGTCCGCGCGCGATGCGGCCGCAGAATATGCAGGCCTTTCGCCGCAAAGCAACTCGGCGTGACCGGGTTAGTGCCTTCAAACCCGCAACCGTTCATTCAACGGCGATAGAACGCTGAGACCGATTCGATCACGAAGGCCAACGCCTGTTCAGTCATCGCGGGATGCAGCGGCAGAGCGAGCGCCTGCGCACAGGCGCGTTCGGCGTTTGGAAAGCTGCCGGTGTGATAGCCGAGCTCTGCGAAACACGGCGCGAGATGGAGCGGCGCCGGATAGTAAACCTCGGTCGCAATGCCAACGGCCGCGAGGTGCGCTCGAAGCGCGTCGCGACGTGGAGCGCGGATCACGAAGTGATGGTTGGCATGGTTTGCGTGCGGCACCGGCAAGCGCAGATCGAGATGCGCCAAGCCGGCGCGGTAGATCGCGGCATGATCGCGCCGAACGTCGGACCACTGTGCGAGGTGCGGCAGCTTGGTACGCAGGATCGCGGCCTGGATCGCGTCGAGTCGAAAGTTCCCGCCGATCGCGACGTGGTGATACTTCGGCCGAGCGCCGTGCGCGCGCAGGATCGCGAGGCGATCCGCGAGCGCGGCATCGTTCGTGACGATCGCGCCGGCGTCGCCGAGTGCGCCGAGATTTTTCGTGGGAAAGAACGACAGCGCGCTGGCGATGCCGCGCGGGGCGAGCCGCGGCGCGTGCGCGGCATCTTCGACGATCGCGATCGGCACGTCGGGCAATTCGGCGGGATGGCCGAACAGGTGTACCGGCACGACAGCGCGCGTGCGCGACGAGCATGCGGATGCGGCGGCGCGCGGATCGAGCGTGAGCGTCGCGTCGTCGATATCGGCGAACACGATGCGTGCGCCGAGCCGCGCGGCCGAGCCGGCGGTCGCGAAGAACGTCAACGGTGTCGTGACGACCTCGTCGCCGGGCGCGATGCCGAGCGCCATGAAGATCGCGAGCAGCGCGTCGGTGCCGCTCGACACGCCGACGACGTGACGCGCGCCGATCGCGGCGGCGAGCTCGGCTTCGAACGCGGTGATCTCGGGGCCGCCGATCACGTGGCCGCTGTCGAGCACGCGCTTGATCGCGGCGTCGATCTCGGCGCGAATCGGCGCGAGCTCGGCGGCGAGGTCGAAGAGCGGAACGTTCACGGCCGGCCGATACCGAAATACGTGAAGCCGGCCTCGCGCGCATCGGCGGGCGACCACACGTTGCGCCCGTCGACGAGCACGTGCGAGCGCATCAGCGAGCGGAGGCGCGAATAATCCGGATCGCGGAGCTCGTGCCACTCGGTGACGAGCACGAGCGCATCGGCGCCGGTCGCCGCGGCGTAGGCGTCCTTGACCAGCTCGATCGCATCACCGAGCTGTGCGCGCACGTTCGGCATCGCTTCGGGATCGTAGCCGACGATCGTCGCGCCGGCCGTGCGGAGCTGATCGATCAACACGAGCGCAGGCGACTCGCGAATGTCATCGGTCTCGGGCTTGAACGCGAGGCCCCAGATCGCGATGCGCTTGCCGGCGAGCTTGCTGCCGAAATGCGCGAGCAGCTTGTCACCGAGCACGCGCTTCTGGCGCTCGTTGGCCGCTTCGGCAGCGTCGACGACGTCGAGCTGCACGCCGAGCTGCTTCGCGGTGTGGATCAGCGCGCGTAGATCTTTCGGGAAGCACGAGCCGCCGAAGCCGGCACCCGCGAACAAGAACTTGTTGCCGATGCGCGGATCCGAGCCGATGCCTTTGCGCACCGCCTCGATATCGGCGCCGGTCGCTTCGCACAGGCGCGCGAGCTCGTTCATGAACGAGATGCGCGTCGCGAGCATGCAGTTCGCCGCGTATTTCGTCAGCTCGGCCGAGCGCACGTCCATGATCTGGATCCGATCGTTCGTGCGCAGCATGCCGCGATACAGATCGCGCAACAGCTCGACCGCGCGCGGCTCGCTGGCGCCGACGACGACGCGCGCCGGCTTCAAGAAATCGTTGACCGCGTCGCCTTCTTTGAGGAACTCGGGGTTCGACGCGACCGCGAACGGTTGCTTCGCGGTCTTCGCGAGCACGTCGCGAACGTTGTCGGCGGTGCCGACGGGCACCGTGCTCTTCGTGACGACGACCGTGAACTGCGTGAGCGCCGCGCCGATCTGCGCGGCGGCGTCGAGCACGTAGCCGAGATCGGCACTGCCGTCGTCGGCCGATGGCGTGCCGACTGCGATGAACGCGATCTGCGAGCCCGCGACGGCTTCGGCGGTGCTCGTGGTGAATCGCAAACGACCGAGCCCGGTGTTGCGACGAATGAGATCGTGCAACCCGGGCTCGTAGAACGGAACGTCGCCGCTGCGTAGCTTTGCGATGCGAGCGGCGTCGATGTCGACGCAGGTAACGTCGTGGCCGAAGTCGGAGAAGCCGGCGCCGGTGACGAGGCCGACGTAGCCGGTACCGACGACTGCGATCTTCATCGCCGCGACGCTAGCACGCCGCCGCGAGCACGCTCAGGGGACCGGCGTCGGGGTGAACGTCTCGGCGCACAGCGTGAGGCCGTAGTCGGCCGGCAAGCTGGTCGCGCCGCTCTCGGCGCCGACCCAGACCCAATAGCTCGTGCTCGGTTGAACCGAGAGCGTCGCCATCGCCTGCGTCGCGTAGGCGGTCTCGGTCAGCGGGTACGTGCTGCCGACCGGGAACACGTAGTAGTCGAGCACGGCGTTGCCCGAGCTCGCCGCGATGCGGAACGAAAGCTGGTTCGTCGTGGAATCGGTCGTCACGAGGTACGTGTCGCGATCGAGGTAGTCGTCGCCATCACCCGCGACGTCGGCCGAGACGCCGGTCACGAGGTAGCGCGAGCCACCGGCCATCGACATGCCGGTCGTCTCTGGCGCCGACGCGTCGCCGAGCATCGCCGGGTAGCCCGAGCTCGACGAAATCACGTCGTTGCCGGTGCTGTCGGAACCGTCGTGCGCTTCGACGTAAACCGGATTCTGGAACAGCGACGCGCAGCGTTGGAGCGGCGTATCCGGCGACATCACGAGCTGGTAGTCGATGGCGACGGGCGAGTCCTGGTTGTCGTACGCCTCGACGTCGATCTGCCACGTACCGGCGGTGAACTGACCGCTCGCCGCACCGTGGTCGCCCGTGAAGTAGCCGCCGATCGTCTCGTAGTTGCCGCTCGAAACGTTCACCGCGTAGAAGCCGACCGACGAGATCATGTTCATGTCCGTCGCGGTCGCACGCAGCGTGACGAGCACGTTTGCTTTCTGCGACACCGTATACTGGTACGTGTCGACGTCGACGGTGCCATACCCGCCGTCGTAGTGACCGTTGTTGACCGTGCCGCAGATGACCTCTTGCGCCGCTGCGTACACGAGGCCGCTATCTTCGTAGCCCGGGTTGCTATCGAGATAGTCGTTCGTCAGATCGTTCTGCTCGGTGTAGTCGCACGCGAGCGGCTGGATCGTCGCCGAGCCGCTGCCCGAGCCGGTGTCGGAGCCACTACCCGAGCCGGTATCGGAACCGCTACCCGAGCCGGTGTCGGAACCGCTACCCGTGTCGGAGCCCGAGCCGGTCATGCCGGCGTCGGGCGGAGCTTCCGTCGGAGACGATCCGCTGCACGCGGCGGCTGCGAGGAACAGAATGTGAGTAAAACGAACGCTGAGGATTGAATCGCGCATTTGGCCTGTCCAACGACTCGGCCCTGCGCGGCGGCTGTTTATGGACGGCGGTGTAGGCAGCGATCTGTGGCGATCACGGACCCTGCGTAAAGTGCTCGCCGCAGACCGTGATGCCGTAGGTCGCGGGCAGATCGGCGACGGTCGTATCTGTGGCCGCCGCTCCGACCGAGATCCAGTACTGCGTGTTCGGCGTCACCGCAGTCGTGCCGAACTCGTCGAGCGTGGTCGTCGATTTGGCTGCCGAAGTCAGAATCGGTAACGTGTGCGTCGCCGGAAACACGTAGAGGTCGAGATCGACGCCGCTGGTCGCCCAATCGAGCCGAACCGACAGCTGGTCCGTATTCGCGCCGGTCGAGAGCAAATACGTATCCATGTCGAGATAGTCGTCGATCGCGGCTTCATTCGCCGACGATCCAGCTAGCAAGTAGTTCTGCCCGTCTAGCACGCCCACGCCGCTCGGCTCCGGCTGGTTCTCACCCGCACCGAGCAACGTCACGCCAGTCGAGG
>DASXEF010000716.1:0-3348 GCA_036490255.1 Kofleriaceae bacterium | reverse complement strand
TCGCCGCGAACATCACGTGGCCGGCCGCGAGATCCTCGGTCGAGTAGATGAACTCGCTCGGCTTGACGCCCATCTTGTCGGCGCGCGCGCGCTCCTCGTCGCTGCGGAACCGCAGCCGCGCCTGGATCTCGCCGCCGACGCACTTGAGCGCGGCCGCGGAGATCACGCCTTCGGGTGCGCCGCCGGTGCCGAACAGGACGTCGATGCCCGAGTCCGGGTTCGCCGTCATCACCGCGCCCGAGACATCGCCGTCGCCGATCAGGCGGATGCGCGCGCCGGCCTGGCGAACCTCGGCGATCAGCTCGTCGTGGCGCGGTCGCTCGAGGATCACGGCCGTGCAGTCCTCGACGCGCTTGTTCTTCGCCTTGGCGATCCGGCGCAGGTTCCACGTCGGCGACTCGCGGAGATCGATCACGCCGCGCGCTTCGGGGCCGACCGCGATCTTTTGCATGTACGTGTCGGGCGCGTTCAAGAACTGGCCGTCGTCGGCGATCGCGATCACGCAGATCGCGTCGGGCGCGCCGGTCGCGCACAGGTTCGTGCCTTCGAGCGGATCGACCGCGATGTCGACTTTGAGCGAATCGGTGTTCGCGCCGTCGTGCCAGCCGGCGCCGACCTGCTCGCCGATGAACAGCATCGGCGCTTCGTCGCGCTCGCCTTCGCCGATGACGATCGTGCCGCGAATGTCCATCGCGTCGAAAGCGCGCCGCATCGCCTCGACGGCGACGTGATCGGCGAGCTTGCGATCGCCCTTCCCCATCAAACGCGCCGACGCCAGCGCGGCGGCTTCGGTGATGCGAACCACTTCGAGCGCGAGGTTGCGATCCTGCATCCGCCGTGTTTACCGCGACAGAGGCGTCACGGTCACGAGCTGTCGCATGAAGTCCGGAATCGCGCGCGGCTTGCCGGTCGGCCCGGTGATCGCGTGGCGCGTGAAGCCGTCGGCGAGCATCTCCGTGCGCCTGCGCACGGTATAGCCAAACACCAGCGACGCCGCGCGCATCTCGATCACTTCGGTCTCGATCTCGAGCACGTCCTCGTAGAACGCCGAGCGCTTGTAGTTGCAGTGCGCCTCGACGACGGGCATCCCGACCTGCGCGGCCTCGAGGTCCTTGTAGCTGCGGCCGAGCGCGCGCCAGTACGCCGCGCGCGCGCCCTCGAAGAACCGCAGATAGTTCGCGTAGTACACGATGCCCATCTGATCGGTGTCGCCGAAGATCACGCGGACCTCGTGGATCATCCGGCGATCCTGATGAGGTTGGTGCGCTCGCGGACGATCGGCAGCGCGTCGATCTCGGCGAGCGCAGTGCGCAGATCGCCTTCGCGCGCCTCGTGGGTCACCGCGATCACGGCCGCGCCCGGGACATCATCGCCGGCTGCGCTCCGCTCCTCCCGCCGGCGGGGGGCCGCGGCGTCCTGCACGACCTGCGCGATCGAGATTTTATGCGCGCCCAAGATCGTCATCAGCTTGCCGAGCACGCCGGGCTCGTCGGCGACCGCGAAGCGCAGGTAGTAACGCGAGCGGATGTCGTCGATCGGCAACAGCGTGCGGGCGACCTGCGCGCGCGGCCTTACCGGTCGAGTCGCACCGGCGGCACGCGCCAAGATCGTGCGGCCGAGCTCGAGACAATCGCTCACCACGCTCATCGCGGTCGGCAACATGCCGGCGCCGGCGCCGTAGTACATTGATGCGCCGAGCGCGTAGCTGTTGACGTACACCGCGTTCTTCGCGCCGTGCACGCTCGCGAGTAGCCAATGCGCAGGCACGAGCGCGGGGTGCACGCGCGCTTCGACGCCGCGCTCGCCGTGATCGCGCGCGATCGCGAGCGGCTTGATCACGTAGCCGAACCGCGCGGCGTAATCGAGATCGATCGGCGCGATGCTCGCGATGCCGTCGATCGCGATCTTCGCGACGTCGACGTGGGTGTCGAAGCACAGCCCGACGAGGATCGCGAGCTTGTGCGCCGCGTCGCCGCCGCCGACGTCGAGCGTCGGATCGGCCTCTGCGTAGCCGAGCTTTTGCGCGTCGTGCAAGATGTCGGCGAACGGCCGGCGCGTCTCGGCCATCGTGGTCAGGATGTAGTTCGACGTGCCGTTGACGATCGCGGTGAGCGCTTCGACGCGATCGCTCGCGAGCCCTTCGCGCAGCACGCGAATGATCGGCACGCCACCGCACACGGCCGCTTCGAAATAGATCTCGACGCCCGCGGCATCGGCGGCGCGATGGAGCTCGGCGCCGTGCTCGGCGAGCAACGCCTTGTTGGCGGTGACGACGTGCTTGCCGGCGGCGATCGCGGCGAGGACCGCTCGCCGAGCATCGGTCGTCCCGCCGATCAGCTCCAGCACGATGTCGATGTCCGCTCGCGAAATCGCATCGTCGAGGTTCGTCGACAGCCGCGCGCGATCGACCTGCACCACGCGATCGACCTTGTTTGGATCGCGGACCGCGATCGCGCGCACTTCGAGCCGCGCGCCGAGCCGCGCTTCGATCGCGGCGGCGTTATCGGCGAGCAGCTTGACGACGCCGCCGCCGACGTTGCCGAGCCCGAGCAGCGACACGCCGATCGTCTTCACGGCGTCCGCCGATACGAGTAGTGCTCGGCGGCGATCTTCCAGCCGGCGTCGGTCTTGGTCAGCGCGAGCGACAGCGCGCCGTATTCGTGGACGGTCGTCGTCGCGTCGCCGGAATCGCGCGTCATCGTCGCGACCGCCGCGGCCGCGTTCGGCCCGAGCTCGGAGACCTGCACTTCTTTGAGCTGGATGTGCATCTCGCGCGTGTTCGTCATCCGGTTCTGCAGCGCCGGCTCGATCGACGGCCAGCCGATATACGGCACGCCGTCGGCGACGACGAGCGTGTCCGCGTCGTGCGTGTAGAGCGCCTCGAGCGCACCGATATCGCGCGCCTCGTACGCCTTGCGCCAGTCTTCGATCACTTGCTTGACCTGGCCCTGCGCGTCGCGCGGCAACGGGCGCGGCGTCGTCGGTGTGGCGACCTGCGCCGCGGCAGGCGCGGCTCCGGACGCGTGACACGCCGCGACAGCGAGCACGACCAGCAGCGACTTCATCTCGCGCTTTTAACACCGTCCCGGCCCGAACGATGCAGTGCGAACAGCCATGACGATCGATATCGGCCACAGCCATCCTGATTTCACGTATCCCAACGATCAAAAGCAGGTCGCGCTGACGCTCGCCCTGACCGCGTTCGCCGCGTTCGTTATCTGCGCGATGATCCTCGCAACGCTGCTGTAGTAGGGTTCGCGCCATGACAGAGATCGTTTGGCTGCATGCGCGCGAAGTCCTAGATTCCCGTGGCAACCCGACCGTCGAATGCGAGGTCGGGCTCGATAG
>DASXEF010000570.1:0-2350 GCA_036490255.1 Kofleriaceae bacterium | reverse complement strand
AATGATACGACGAGCCCGAGCCCGAAAACGCTAACCGTCCGATCGAGAGCGCGACGATGGTGAAATCACGACCGCAGAACGGCTCTCGATCGGACGGTTAGCGTTTTCGGGCTCGGGCTCGTCGTTGGCGCCAGCCGACGACGACGCGAGCGACCGCGGTCCGCTCACGGCGTGCAGCGGGCAGCGCTGGCTTACGCCAGCCGGATCCAGCGAGCGCGCGCGCCTTCCAGCTTGCTCGTGAACGCCGGCGGGAAGTGCCGCTGGACGTACGCGAAGGCCTGCTGGATCAGGCTCTCGTCGATCTCTTTGGGCACTTCCATGTTCTGGTCGTGCGGATCGGGCTTGATGCCGAGCCGGACGACCTCGGTCAGCCGGAGCACGTGCAAGCGGTTGACGAACAGGGCGTGGGCGATGCCGAGGAACATCTCTTCGACGGCAGGATCGAACGCGGCCATAGCAGCCACCGTGACTATCACAGCTGAAACGCGTTTGGGGGCTATTTAGACGTCATCGCGAGCCCCGCGAGCCGGGCATTGGCGACGATCTGATAGCCGGCGACGTCGACGTTGGAAAGCACGACGTTGTCCTCGTGCCACAGCGGGATGATCGGCAGATCGCGCGCGACCAGCTGCTGGGCGATCGCGTAGAGCGGCTTGCGCGCGGCGGGATCGAGCGTGTGGCGGCCGAGCTCGGTCACGCGGTCGAGCTCCGCGTTCCGGTAGTGCCAGCGGTTCTGGGCGTCGGGATCGACCTTGTCGGGGATCCGCGAGCTGTGAAAGTACGCGAAGTAGAAGTCGGGCTCGGTGATCGGCGCGGTCTGCATCGACGCGATCTGGTAGTCGCCCTTCTTGACGTCGGCGAAGAACGTGCCGAACTCGAACGCGCGGACCTCGACATCGATGCCGACCTCGGCGAGCTGCGACGCGAGCAGCCGCGCGATCGACACGCGAAACTGATCCGACGACGTCTTGTAGACGAGGTGCATGCGCGTGCCGTCGGGGCCGGCGCGATAGCCGGCGTCGTCGAGCAGCGCGCGAGCGCGCGCCAGATCGCGGTTCCAGTGCACGACGCCCGGCTCGTAGTACGGGCTCGTCGTCGGCAACAGGCCCGTCGCCAGCTTCGCGCGACCTTCGAAGCGCGCGTCGATCACCGCCGGGCGATCGAGCGCGAGCGCGATCGCCTCGCGCACGCGGAGATCGCGCAGGATCGGATCGTCGAGGTTGAGCATCATGTACGTGAGGATGTTGCTCGGCGCCGCCTGCACGCGCACGCGCGGGCGCTGGGCGACCTCGTCGACGAGATCGCCGCGCACGGCGTTTTGCAGCAGATCGACCGAGCCGCCGACGAGCATCAGGATCCGCGCAGCGGTGTCGCTGACGAAGTCGATGCGCAAGTGCGGCAGCTTCGGCGGCGTTTGCGCGAACGGGTTGGCGTCGAGCTCGGCGCCGTACGGCGTGAGCTCGCGCAAGACATACGGCCCGGCGCCGATCACGCTCGGCGGATGACACTCGCCCGCCGGCACGCCGTGAAACGACACGATGCCGAACTCGAGATCGGTCATCAGCATGCCGAGCGGCTGCACGAGGTGAATCGTCACGAGCTTGGGGCCGCGCGCTTCGAACGACGTCCACCGCGCGAGATGCAGCTTGCGATAGAGGCTGTCGCATTTCGGATCGAGCACGCTGTCGAACGTGCGCGCGACGTCGTCGGCGGTGACCGGCGTGCCGTCGGAGAACATGGCGTCGGCGAGCTCGATGTCGATCGTCACCGGATCGCGCGGCGTGATCGATTTCGCGAGCACGAAGTGCACGAGCCCGTCGGGCGTGTCGACGGTCGTCAGCCCCGGCGCGATCAGGTGCGAGATCATCGCGTCGTAGTTCGTCAGGTCGTAGCGCGGATCGACGGTGGTCGCCTTGTCGCCGATCGCGATCACGAGCGTGTCGTCGGGCGTGCGGCGATGCCGGCCGCATGCCACGAGGGCAATCGCGATCGTGATAGCGTGAGCGCGTGGTGACATCGCGGGTGTTAGTGATCCTCGCGGTCGCGAGTATCGCAAGTATCGCAGGTATCGATGTCCGGCCCGCGCGATCGCAACCCGCGGCGGGCAGCGACGCCCCGCCATCGGCAACCGATGACGAAGAGGGCTCGTCAACCGGCTCGGCGGCGAACCTCGTCGCGCCGGCCGATCCGAAAGCGCGCCTGGTCTGGTTGCAGGCGAAGCTCGCGCAGGCGATCAGCGCGCATCCGCAGCTCGGCAAAGCGAAGCTCGGCATCTACGCGGTCGATCTCGCGACCGGCCAAGATCTGTTCGCGCACGATGCCGACAGCGGGCTCGAGATCGCGTCGAACA
>DASXEF010000551.1:0-13834 GCA_036490255.1 Kofleriaceae bacterium | reverse complement strand
CACGACATGGCCGTCGCGATACGCCGTCATCGCGCCGTCGCCCCGCCGTCGACGGTGAGCTCCGCGCCGGTGACGAACTTGGATTCGTCGCTCGCCAAATAGAGCACCAGATACGCGACGTCGTCGACCTCGCCGATCTTGCGCTGCGGGTTCGCCTGCTCGAGTCGTTCGCGCGCGAGCTTCGGATCGGGATACGCCTGCGCGAGCGCGTCGACCATCGGCGTCGCGATGAACCCGGGATGGACCGAGTTGCAGCGAATGTTCGCGCCGCGCCGCGCGCCGTGCAGGGCGACCGACTTCGAGAGCAACCGGACCGCACCCTTGCTCGCGCAATACGCGGGCAGATCGCCATCGCCGACGATGCCGGCGACCGACGACAGGTTGACGATCGATCCGCCGCCCGCGAGCTTCATCGCGCGAAACGCCTCGCGGCAACCGAGGAACACGCCGTCGCTGTTGACGGCTTGCACGAGTCGCCACTGCGCGAGCGTGGCGTCTTCGATGTTCGCGACCGAGCCGATGCCGGCGGCGTTGACCAAGATGTCGACGCGGCCGAACACTTCGAGCGCGCGATCGACCGCGCGTTTCCAGCCGGCTTCGTCGGTGACGTCGAGCGCCTGCGCGACATGCGGCGCGCCGAGCGCGTTCGCGACGCGATGCACGCCGGCTTCGTCGCGATCGGCGAGCATCACGCGCGCGCCTTCGGCGGCGAGCCGCTCGGCGCATGCGCGGCCGATTCCCGAGGCCGCTCCAGTGACGATCGCAACCTTACCGGCGACGCGTGGCATGCGTGCATACTACTCCGCGTGAACCCGCTGATCGATGACCGCGACGTCGAGCTGATCTGCGACGAGCTGCTGGGTACCGAGCAGCTGCTCGCCCTGCCCTATTTCGCCGAACACGATCGCGACACGTTCGCGCAGGTGATCGCCGCCGCGCGTGATCTCGCACGTGGCGTGCTGTATCCGGCGTATCGCGCGCTCGATACCGAGCCGCCGCGGTTCGTCGACGGCCGCGTGATCGTCCATCCGGCGATGCGCGAGCTGTATCGCCGGCTCGTCGAGCTCGGCGTCGTGACGATGCCGCGACCGGCGTCCGTCGGCGGCGACCAAGTGCCGCTCGTGATCAGCTCGCTCGCGATCGCGTACCTGATGGCCGCGAACTTGTCGGCGTACGGCTACCTCGGGCTGACTCAGGGCGCCGCGCACTTGCTCGAAGCGTTCGGCAGCGACGAGCTCAAGGCGACTTACATGGCGCCGATGTATCGCGGCGAATGGACCGGCACGATGGCGCTGACCGAGCCGCAGGCCGGCTCGAGCCTCGCCGATGTCGCGACGGTCGCGGAGCCGCAACCAGACGGCTCGTATCGGTTGCGCGGCGCGAAGATCTTCATCTCGGGCGGCGATCACGATCTGACGCCGAACATCGTGCACATGACGCTCGCGCGGATCGCCGGCGCGCCGGCCGGGATGCACGGCGTGTCGCTGTTCTGCGTGCCGCAGCGGCGTCTCGAAGCCGGCGCGCTCGTCGATAACGACGTCGCGGTCACCGGCGTGATCCACAAGATCGGTTGGCGCGGGATCCCGAGCGTCGCGCTGGCGTACGGCGAACGCGGCGATTGTCGCGGCTGGCTCGTCGGCGAGCCGCATCGCGGCATCCGCTACATGTTCCAGATGATGAACGAGGCGCGGCTGATGGTCGGGCTCAACGGCGTCGCGACGGCATCGGTCGCGTATCACGAGGCGCTCGACTACGCGCGCGTCCGCGTGCAAGGCCGCATCGACGGCAAGCAGGTCGCGATCATCGAGCACGCCGACGTGCGCCGCATGCTGGTGCGCCAGAAGGCGATCGTCGAGGGCGGGCTCGTGCTGCTCGCGCGGGTCGCGATGCTCGCCGACCTCGCGGCGCATGCCGGCGATACCCGCGCCGCGCTGCTCGTCGATCTGCTCACGCCGATCGCGAAGTCGTTTCCGGCCGAGCACGGCTTCGCGGCGAACGCGCTCGCGGTGCAGATCCACGGCGGCTACGGCTACACCAGCGAGTACATGCCCGAGGCGTGGCTGCGCGATCAAAAGCTCAACTCGATCCACGAAGGCACGACCGGCATCCAGGCCGCCGACCTGCTCGGCCGTCGCGTGATGGCACCGGGTGCGCTCGCGGCGCTCGCCGCCGAGATCGCCGCGAGCTGCGAGCGTGCACGCGCGGCCGGCGTCGACGCGACGTGGATCGCCGCGCTCGAGCGTGCCGTCGGCGTGGTCGGTGCGTTGACGCAAGAGCTCGCCGGGCGTGGCGCCGCGATGCTCGTCCACGCGACCGACTACCTCGAGCTCGCATCGATCGTCGTGATCGCGTGGCAGTGGCTCGAGCTCGCGACCGTCGCCGTGACCGCGCTCGGAGGTCCTCTGCCGCGCGGGACGTCGGCGCCGCGCGACGCCGGCTACTACCAGGCGAAGCTCGCGACCGCACGGTACTGGATCCACACCGATCTGCCGCGCATCGATCATCTCGCGGCGCTGTGCCGCAGCGCCGAGTCGTCGTACGCGCAGCTCGATCCGGCGTGGCTATAGCCGCGGCGAGTCCGCGATCCAGACCGGCGCTTCGCCGAACAGGTCGCGCCATGCCGCGCGCGCGGCCGTGCGCAGCTCGTCGTCGGAGAGCGCCGCGAGCTTCTGCGCGATCGGTGCGAGCCGGTCGCGGCCGAAGTGATGGCCCGAAACGTCGACGCCGAGCTGCTTGCCGACCGACAACAGCACGACGATGCCGGCATAGAGCTCGCCGCCGCCGGAGTGCTGGTCGAACACCTGCGACTCGAGGTGCCACAGCGACGCGTGCGGCGTGATCGGATCGTTGATGATCTGGCTCAAGTAGCCCGACAGCTCGGCGCGCGCGCTGGTCACGATCGCGACCGGATTGCCGTCGCCGTCGATCGCCGGGCCGAGGAACTCCTGCAGCAGCGGCGGATAGCGCAGCTCGGCGGCGCGATCGAAGTCGAAGTTGTGCTGCGCTTCGTGGCGGCGCACCGTCGCGGCGACCAGCTCGTGAATCCGCGCGTGAATGCGCGGCGCGTCGAGGTCGGCGAGCACGTCGTCGATCGATTTCACGCGCTCGAGCTGGTAGTGCGGCACCGCACCGTCGAGCGCCTTTAACAGATCTGCGGAGACGAAGAGATCGTCGGTGCGCGAGAACACGATGTCCTTGCGATCGAGATGATCGCGCCACTGGTCGATGATGATGCCGCGCTCGACGAGCAGCTTCGCGATCTGCGCGCCGTCGGCTGCATCGCCGCCGAGCGCGGCCGCGTACTCGCGCCGGACTGCAACGCCGGCCGCTGCGGCGAGTGCCTTGCCTTCCGGCGCGTCGAGCCAGGTCTGCTCGGCGAGCGGATACGGCGCATCGGGCGCGAGCACCGGCAACTCCGTCGTCGCGACGTACTCGTCGATGCGCTCGCGGTGGATCACGGGATCGCCGACGTCTTCGTTGTCCATGCCGAGCACCGCGTAGGCGGTGTTCAGGTGATCGATGCGCGAGATCGTCAGCACGCGGCGCGGCACGCCGTTCGTGTACACGAACGCGACCTCCTCGACGCGATACGCCTGCACCAGCGCGTAGCCGTCGCGGAACCGCCCTTCCAGGAAGTAGCCCAGCCCCGCAGCGGCGAACTGATCGGTGACGGCGCGGACTGCTTCGCGCAGATCGACGACATCGCGCGCTTCGGGCCCGAGCTGCGCGGCACCGACCGCACGCGCGTACGCCTCGAGCATGTGTTGCCACGCGGCGGCGAGCGGCGCGCCGTGGCCGAGCTCGGTCGCGCGCAGCTTCGCGAGCGGCGCGGTGAACGGACCGACACCTTCGTCGCGCGCGCGCGCGGCGCCGGCGACGAGGTCGGTGAGCGGCTGGTCGAGCGCGGCGTCGATGATCGGATCGTGCAGCGGCACGCCGCCGCTGCGATACGCATCCGCCGACGGCGCCCGCGCCGCATGCGCGTACGCGTGAACCGGCTTGTGATACGTCGCGACCGCGTAGCCGAGCCCGGTCAGCGCCGCGACCACGGCGACGGCGAGCGCGATCGTCGCGACCGGGCGTGGCCGTGCGACCGCCGGCAACGCGTCGTACGTCGCGGCGACCGCCGATTCGTCGGCCGGCGGCGGCGACTGTCGACCCGCGACGACGAGCGCGGCGAGCCGCATCACGTGCGCGGTCGGCGGCTTCGCGAGGCCGGCTTCCATCGCGGCGAGTTCGGCTTCGATCAGCGCGCGGCCGAGCCGGCGCCGTGCGGCCCCGCGCAGCACGAAATCGGTGCGATCGAGCGCCGCGCCGGCCATGAAGTCGTCGTTACTGGAGATCCCGACCGCGAGCGCGGCCAGCACGTGACGCCGGATCATCTGCATGTCGAGCCGGGCCGGGCATACAAGTCGCAGCGAATCGACGCAACGAATAGATTCGCCCGGTTTCGCTAGACCACGCGGGCGATCACGCGCGACCGGCGCAGGATCGCCGATGCCATGCACGCCAGCGCGATCGCGCCGAGCGTGACGACCACACCCTTCGCGGCCGCCGGCAGCACGGCGTCGAGCAGCGCGTATTGCAGCCAGCTCACGGCCGCGTAGTGCAGCAAGTAGATGCCGTACGCATTGTCGCGCAGACGATCGAGCGCGGGTATCGGCCGGCTCGCGAACCGCACGAACACGGCGGTGAGCCCGAACGACGACGCAGCGCAGGTCAGCACGAATCCGAGATCGGCCTTGATCGCCGAGCCGCCCATGAACGCGGCGGTCTCCCAGCCGATCGCGACGTAGAACGCCACGGCGGCGAGCGCGACCCACGCGAACCACCAGCGCGCGAGCGCCGGCACGAACGAGCGATCGAGCCGCGGTCCGACGACCACGCCGATCGCGAAGTACAGCGCGTAGTGCGCCACGCGACCGATCTGCAGCACGAGCGGGCCGATGCCGGTCCAGCGCATCTCGCCGACCTCGCGCCCGAGCGGGATATACGCGAGCGCCGACAGCGCGACGACGATCGCGAACGCGGCGACGGGCGAGCGCGGGAGAGCTGGCAGCGACGTCGCGATCACGAACACGCCGGCGACGAGCACGTCGAACGCGAGCAGCACCCACAAGAACCACGCCGGGCCCGTCGGCAACGGCGCGAGCGCGATGTACTGGCGCGCGAACTCGGCGATGCCATGACCGCCGCTTTGCAAATACGTCGGGTAATACGCGAGCGGCGCGAGCGCGACGATCGACACGACGAACGGCACGCCGAGCCGCAGCACGCGATCGCGCAGGAACCGCGCCGGCCCCTTGCGCTCGAGGCTCTTCCACACGAACAGCCCCGACACCAGGAACATCAGCGACATGAAGAAGTTGTCGTTGAACGCGACGATCGTCGCGAACGCGCCGCAGCGGTCGGCATCGACGATCGGAAACGCGCGCCACCAATCGGCCGCGAGCAGCGGCGTCGGCGGTGGTGCGAACGGGTGATACGCGAGCATCGCGTGATGCGCGACGACCATCAGCGTCACGAACATGCGCAAGTAGCCGAGCGCTCGCTCGGTCAGCCGATCGTCCATGCGTGCACGCTAGGGCCGTGCGAGCCGCCCCGCCACGTGGCGTTGACGAAGCGGACCGCCGGGCTGACGAACCGGCTAGAACGGGTTCGCCGCGATCGCCTTCACCGTATCGTGATACGTGCGACTCGACCGCACGGCGTCGCCGCTCGCGAGCACGAGCTCGTATTCGCCGCGGCCAAGCGCGCGCAGCTCGCGCACGCGATCGACCCGCACGATCGTCGAGCGATGCACGCGCACGAACAGCGCCGGATCGAGCGAGCGCTCGAGCGCGCCGATCGCGACGGCGAGCAAGTGCACGGAGCTACCGACGTGGAGCTCGACGTAGTTCTCGGCGGCGCCGATCCAATCGATGTCGTCGGTCGCGACCATCGTGGTCTTGCCGACCGAGCGCACCGCGAAGCGCGCCGGGTGCTTGCCGGCGAGCGTGTCGAGCACGCCGTCGAGCTGCGGGCCCTGCTCGCGCAGGCGCAGTCGCTGTTTGACCCGCGCGAGCGCCTCGCGAAACCGCGTGCGCGTGATCGGCTTGAGCAGGTAGTCGGCCGCGTTGACCTCGAACGCGTGCAGCGCGAACTCGTCGTGCGCGGTCGCGAACACGACGGTCGGCATACGTGCGGGCCCGATCGCGCGAATCACGGCAAGCCCGTCGACCTCCGGCATCTGGACGTCGAGCAGCACGAGATCGGGCTTGGCGCGCTCGATCTGCTCGATCGCCTCGCGCCCGCCGCTCGCTTCGAGCGCCGGTGCGAAGTCGGGATCCTCGGCGAGCAAGAGCCGCAGGCCGTTCCGCGCGAGCGGCTCGTCGTCGACGACCAACGCCGAATACGTCATGCGACCTCGTACGGCATCGTGATCGTCACGGTGACGCCGCGCGGTGCGGTGGGCGCGACCGTGAGCGACGCGGCATCGCCGTACAGCGTCGCGATTCGCGCGCGCGTGTTCGCGAGCCCGATGCCGCGCGTGCTCGGCGGATCGGCGAGGCCCGGTCCGTCGTCGGCGACCTCGAGCTCGAGGCTGCCGTTCGCTCGGCGGGCGGCGATCCGGATCGTCACCGGGCTCGCGCTGCGACCGACGCCGTGGCGCACCGCGTTCTCGACGATCGGCTGGAGGCCGAGCTGCGGGACCTGCGCGTCGAGCGTGCTCGGATCGGCGTCGGTGTGCACGATCAGTCGATCGCCGAAGCGCACCTGCTCGATCGACAGATAGAGCTGGACGTACTCGAGCTCGCGGCGCAGCGACACTTGCTGTGCATCGACGTCGTCGAGCACGCGGCGCAACAGCTCGCCGAGGCGCCCGAGCATCTCTTCGGCATCGGCGCCGCGACCGGCGCGCACGAGTGCCGCGATCGCGTTGAGCGTGTTGTACAGAAAGTGCGGCTGGATCTGCACCTTGAGCGCGCCGAGCTGCGCGCGCGCCAACTCGGTCTCGAGCTCGAGCGCCTGACGCTCGCGCTGGCGCAGGTTGCGGTAGTAGCGCATCGCGTGGCGCACCGCGATGATCGCGAGATACACGACGACGAGGTTGTGACCGCTGACGATGACCGCGATCCAGAACGTCGTCGCGAAGTCGTCGACCGGCAGCGCACCATAGAAGCCGAACACCATGCTGATCGCCGTCGCGATCGCGATCGACGCGGCCGCGAACACGACGCTGACCCCGGCGTGGATCGCGGCGTTGCGCGGCCAGCGCTTGCGCTCGAGCGGAAAGCGATCGGCAAGCGCGAACACCCACGGCGTCGCGATCGCGTCGGTCCACACGCCGCCCAGCCACGACACCAGCAGATGCCACGACGGCGTCGGATCGCCGAAGAAGTGACCGCGCGCGACCTCTTGCGACCACATGAACAGGCCGATCGCCGTCCAGATCGCGAACGCGGCGAGATAGCGGCGCTTCACGCGGCTAGCGTAGCAGCACGCCATTGCCATGCGATCGCGCTAAGACAACGCCATGACGAACATCGCACTCGGCTGCATGGGTATGTCCGGCGCGTACGGCAAGACCGACGACGCGAAGAGCATCGCGGTGATTCACGCGGCGATCGAGCGCGGCGTGACGTTGCTCGATACCGGCGACTTCTACGGCGCCGGCCACAACGAGCTGTTGATCGGCAAGGCGATCGCCGGCCGTCGCGACAAGGTGAAGCTGTCGGTCAAGTTCGGCGCGTTGCGCGGGCCCGACAACAGCTGGGGCGGCGTCGATACGCGGCCCGCGGCCGTGAAGAACTTCCTCGGCTACTCGCTCGTGCGGCTCGGCACTGATCACGTCGATGTCTATCGCCCGGCGCGGCTCGATCCGAACGTGCCGATCGAAGACACGATCGGAGCGATCGCGGATCTCGTCAAAGCGGGCTTCGTACGCTCGATCGGCTTGTCGGAGGTCGGCGCCGAAACGATCCGTCGCGCCGCGAAAATCCATCCGATCGTCGATCTGCAGATCGAGTACTCGATCGTCAGCCGCGATCCCGAAGACGCGATCTTCCCCGCGCTCGCCGAGCTCGGCATCGGCGCGACGCTGTACGGCGTGCTGTCGCGCGGCCTGTTGTCGGCGAGCCCGATCCTGCCCGGCGACAACCGCGCACACATGCCGCGGTTCAGCGGCGCCAACGGCGAGGCGAACGCGAAGCTCGTCGCCGGTCTGCAGGCGCTCGCGTCGAAGTGGGCGATGACTCCGAGCCAGCTCGCGATCGGCTGGGTGCTCGGCAAGCAGCCGCGCCTGACGCCGACGCTCGGCATTCGCTCGATGGCGCAGCTCGACGAAGCGCTCGCCGCAAAACCGCTGACCGCCGCACAGCTCGCCGAGGTCGAAGCGATCGCGCCGCGCGGTGCCGTCGCCGGGACGCGGTATCCGGCGGCGCAGATGAACACGCTCGACAGCGAACGCCGGTAGCGCGCGGAGGTGCGCAGTACGCGCACGTTGTGCACGCGATTCCATTCGTGTTTTCTGCAACGCTCGGCGGGCGTACAACCACGAAACGAGCATGCGATCGCTCCTGTTCCTTGTCGCTCTGAGCTCGGTGGCCCATGCAGACCGCGTCGTCGTGTTGACCGACCGCGCGGACCTTCCCGGAGCGTTGCAAAGCGCGACCGACCAGGTCGAGGTCGTCACGCAGGCGGTGCAAGCGCCGCCCGGCGATCGCGTGCTCGACCGTGCCGCGGCAGCGCAGCACCTCGCCATCACCAGCAACGCCAGCGCCGTCGTGTGGATCGACAACGGCGAAGTCTGGATGGTCTCGGCCGATGGCCGCGAGATGCGCCACGCGCCGATCGGCGACGGCGCGAACCCGGCGGTGTTTGCCTCGATCGCGACGAGCCTGCTCGGCGAGCTGGTCGCAACCGCGCCGGTCGCGCCGCCCGCGGCGCCGCCCGCGCCCGCGATCGTGATCGCGCCGGCGCCGCCGGTCGTCGATGCGACCGCACCCGCGCTCGTCGCCGCCGCGGTCGTGCAACCGACCGGCTCGACCCATCCGTCGCCGCGCTTCGATATCTCCGGCGGCACGTTCATCACGTCGCGAGGCATGACGTTTCGCCAGGACCCTCCCGACGTGCCGGTGACGCCTCCGTCGTATCCGAGTGCGGGCTTCGGTGGCGTCTCGCTGCAAGGCTCGGTGTTTCCGCGCCCCGAGCAGCCGTACGGCCAGGATCTCACCGGCCCGGGCGTGACGTTCATGGTCCAGAAATCGACCGGCGCGATGATCAGCGCCAACGACACCGTCAACGATACGTACGGCCACTACGAGCTCGACTACACCGCGTTCGAGCTCGGCGCGCACTATCGCCATCAGATGGGCCAGCTCCTGGTCGACGGGATGGTCAACTACGGCAAGTCGTCGTGGTCGCTCGAGGGCGACTTCCCGTCGAGCATCGAGATCCCCAACACGAGCTATCAATACGTCGGCGTCGGCGGAACGCTCGAATACGCGGTCAGCGAACGCGCACGCTTCAGCCTCGGCGCCCGCTACATGTACATGTTGTCGTCGGGCGATATCAACGACGAGTCCTGGTACGGCAGCGGCACGACGACCGGCCTCGGGTTCGACATCGCGCTCAAGATTCCAATCTCGCGCTCGCTCTATCTGCGCGCCACCGGCGAATATCGGCGCTTCGCGTCGAGCTTCAACGGCGACGGCAACCTGTCGACGAGCGAGATGCCGTCGTCGCTCGCGGTCTCGCAGATCGTCGACTCGTGGTTCAACGTCGGCGGCCAGCTCGGCTACGCGTTCTGATCAGCCGACTGGACAGCCGACGAACGACTCATCGATCGGTGCGCTCACTTGCGTGTCGAAGATGCCGCCGTCCGCGAACACCATGCGGATCGTGAGCGTCGCGCTCGCGTTGTCGGCACCGGGCATCGCGTCGAACTCCACCGTGGCGGACGTGATCGGTTGATCGTCGACGGTGTTGGGGTTGGAGCCCTGCTCCCACTCGAACATGTTGTCGGCACTCAGCGGCAGCGCGCCTTGTTGGCCGTACATGACATCGATCATGTTGCCGTTCGCGTCGGTGGCGTAGCTCAGCACGCCGAACGGTTGAAGATCGACCGGCAGCGCCGAGCCGACGGGCAGCGTTGGATGAAAGCTGATCTGGACGATCGCCGGCGCGACGATCGCCGACGAAGGACCCGACACCGTGAGCGAATACAGATCGGCATCGTCGAACGGCGGAGGTCGTTGCACGTCACATTCCGCCGGGTAGCGCTCGAGCGTCGCTGTCGCGCCATCGAGAGTGCGGGTCGAGTCAGCTTGGTTATCGACCGGGCCGTTATCGATGCAACCGGCCAGGACGAATGCGAACGCGAGATAGCGCTTCATAGTGCCTCCAAGTACGCGAGCAGTGCCGTTCGATCGGGATCAGAGAGGTCGAGGCCAAACTCGTGGCCGGGCACCGCGCCCGCGCGCACGCCACCCGTGTAGCTCGCGTCGAGCCGCGCGGGATCGAACATCGCGTCGAGTGACGGCAGCGAGCCATCGTGCAGCAGCAGCGCGCGCAGCCCGACGCCGCGCAGCGACGGTACGCGATACGAGCCGGTTCCGCGTACGAGCGAGTCGCCGATCGTCGGATCGGTGCCGACGACATCGAGCGCCACCGGGGCGCCGGTGAATGCGGGCGGCACGTGACAGCTCGCGCAGTTGGCCGCGAACACGGCCGCGCCATCGGTCGTCGTGTCGGCGGGCGCGAACGGATCGGCGAGCGACCACACGTACCGCGCGAGCGCGAGCGCGACGATGCGCGGCGGCCGCGACGTCGCGTTGGTCGTCGACGTGATGATCAACGTCTCGAGCCGGATCGCGAGTGCCTCGAGATCGATCTGCGCGACGTCGGCGTCGGCCTGCAAGAACGTCAACAGCTGCACCGCGCGCAGGTCCGGGATTCGCACCGGCTCGGTGCCGGCGACCGTCGTGACGTCGACGCGACCGGGCCCCCACGCGAGGTACGCCGCCGCGTTGCTCGCGGCGACCTCACCGGCGTTCACGACCGCGCGCCCGAGATCGATACGTTCGTTGCCGAGCCCCGGCACGAGCACGCCCGCGCGGCTCGAGCCGTGGCACGTCGAGCAGCTGCCGAACAGCCGGCCGTCGTCCAGCGCGACGAGCCCACCGAGCCCGCGCGCCGGATCAGACCACACGCCCGCGCTCGCGATCCCGGATGGCACGGGCTGCACCGGATATGTGAAGAACGCACGCTCGCCCAGCGCGAGCAACGCGGCGTCGTCGAGCGGATCGATGTCCAGGTCGAGCGCCGCGGCCGGCCCGAGCGAGCCGTCGCCGGCGAGCGGTGCCGCGGCCGGGTTCCACTCGTCGAGCGCGTCCCAGCCGCCACTGGCGAGCGCGTAGTTTTGCAGTCGCAGCTGCGAGTAGCCGTTGCTCGGATCGACGAGCGTTTGCTCGATCTCGCTTCGGCGTTGCGCGCGATCGTCGAGGTACGGCACGCCGGTCGCCGAAGGGGCGCCAGCGCATCCCGCAAACGCGATTGCAACAAACGCTACGCGCACGGCGATGCGTGCTGCAGCGCATGTACCAGGCCGAGCCCGTGCGAACGCGGCTACTTAGCGCGCGCACGCCTCGAAGATCTGAGTCGCGACCACGACTTTGTTGTCGCTAGTCCTGCAACGCCGCGATCATCGCCGCGCGCTGCGCATCGCTCGGCAGCCGGAACAGCGGCGGCGGCATGGTCAACCGCGTGTCGGTCGAGGTCTGGATGCGCGCGATCGCGAGATCTTTTTCGGCGCGGCTCATCTGGTCGAGCTGATCGACGACGAAGCGGTCGCGCGTGAGCGTCGGATCGAGCCGCGAGTTGTGGCACTGCTCGCACTGCTGCACGAGCATCGTCTTGCCGTCGGCGCCGGCGGGAGGCGCGAAGCCCATATCCGCGAGGCCGTCTTCGAGCAAGACATCGCGGATGTCGTCGGCGAGCGGCGGCCCACCGGTGCGGCACGCGGTGTATTCGGCGGTCATCGCCGCGAGCCGATCGGGATCGGTGACCTTGACGTCGTGATACGGCGCGGTGATCGCGGCGCCCGATGCGGCCGCTTGATAGATCGTCGTCCAGCTCGCGCTCGCGCCCATCGGCACGTTGATCGCCGGCTGCAGCGGCGCGGCGCTCGCGACCTCCTGCTCGATCGCCGCCGACGGAAATGCGTTCGGCTGCTGGCCGAAGCCGGCGGCCGTGATGAACGCGGCCATCTGATCGGGATCCGACGCGTCGATCAGCGCCGCCGGGATCGGGCCGTAGTCTTCGGTGCTGCCGTGCGCGGCGTGAAAATCGTCGAGCAGCGCCATGCCGCCGGTCGTCGCGGCACTCAACCAGTGCGTGTGCGGCGCTTCGAGCTCTTGCATGCGCAAGATCATCGGATCTGGGTTCGTCGGATCGTCGTGGCCCGCGCCGATGTGGCATTGCCGGCAGTCGGCGATCGTGTCGTCGAGCGCGGTCGTCGATTCGTAGATCCGCACGTTGCTCCAGCCGATCGTCTGGTTCGGCGTGAGCATGTCGTTCGGCGTACAGCCGCCGGGCGCGTTCGTGCACGCCTTGTCGAACAGCACGAGGTAGAAGTCGACGGCCATGTCGATCGGCGAGTACGCGGCGACCTCGACGAACGCTTCGCCCGGATCGTAGGCGAGAAACGTGAAATCGGCCGGCACCGTGCCGCCGGCGCCGAGCGGCGTGAACACGAACGCGGTCGGTGTGATCGCCGAGACCTCGCGCGCGGTGAGCGCCGACGAGTGGCCGAGGATCGCGAACGCGGGATTGCCGTCGCTGCCGTTGCCGTTGGTCGGGTCGACGAACTCGAGTCCGAGCAGCCGCAGCAGATCGGCGAGGCCGGTCGGCTCGGGCACGACGCTCTGACAGAACGCCTTCGTGATGCGATCGGCGTCGTCGGGAAACGCGAGGTCGCTTGCATCGTGAGCGCACAGAGTCGCGTGCGCATCGGCGGGATCGGCGAGCGTGTCGAACACGTCGCTCGGCAGCGCCGGCGGAAACGCCGACGACAATCCCGCGACTTGCGACGTGACGTTACACGCCGAAGTCACGGCGATGGCGATTGCCAAGCCCCGCATTCACGAGTTGCGCAGTTCAAGCGAGATGCCACGATGCGCGGCAATCGCGACAGTGAGTTGCATCGCGCGGTGCGGCGACGCGACTCCCATTTGCTGGGGAAGGTTCGCTCACCGTCGAGCGTAATCGCGATTTCTTGGTAACGCGCGACACGCAACCATCACTCGAACGACGTTGAGGTCCGCCGTGAATCGCGCGTTACTCGCGCCATGCGAATGGTGCTCGTCGCAACGCTCGCGATCGGTTGTGCGGGGCAACGCGCCGCCTCGCATCCGGCGAGCGCGCACGACGCCACGATGTTCGTGTTCGACCACGCGTGTGGCGATCCGCGCACCGCCGCCGCGCTCGTGCTGCCCGACGATCGCGTCGCCGGCATCGCGCGCGAGGGCTCGCACGATCGCAACGGCTACTCGCCGGCGACGCTCGTCGCGCAGATCTGCGAGAGCCTCGTCCACGGCAACTCGGAGCTGCGCATCGTCGGCGCGGTCGACGTCGGGCCGGCCGGCGCCGATCAAGGGATCCGCGACGGCGTCGTCGCCGATCGCGTGCACTTCGTGATGCAGGACGATTCCGGCAAGCGCTCCGAGTTCTCGCACGACGTCGTGTGCGTCCAGACGGGCGACGGTTGGCGATTGGCGTGGATCGAATGATGCGCCGGGCGCTGATGATCTGCTTGGTCGCGGCGTGCTCGCGACCCGCGACCGACGATAGCTGG
>DASXEF010000713.1:0-1969 GCA_036490255.1 Kofleriaceae bacterium | reverse complement strand
CGCATCCAAGAACCAGCCGTCGAGCTCGGCCTCCGACTCGGTCTCGCGCGCTTTGCACTCCGCGCTCGTCGGTAACGCGATCGGCTTCCACTCGGGGCCGACCATCGCGCGCGTGCCCCACGGCGGGAACGAGCGGCCTTGCTCGGCGGTGACCTTCGACGATTCGCACGTGATCGCGTAGCGTTCCGCGTTCGCGCGGCCCAAGAAGATCAACGTGCCGATCGAAAGTCCACCGACGATCGCCGCGGCGGCGATGTACATCGTGCGCCGGCTGCGCGGCTGATCGGGATCGCGGTCGTCGTCGTGCTCGGCGCGTCGCCTCGCGGCTCGGCTCGGCGCACCGACAGCGTGCTCGAGCGACGCGTCTTGCGGCACCAGCGGCGGCTCGCCGACAGGATCGTACGGTGGCGCGGGCTCGGGAACCGGATCCGTCGGCGGATACAGCTCGGCGGGCGGGACCTCTTGCGGCGGGTCGTCGTGCGGCGGATCGCTCACGGCGCGACCTCGACGCGGTTACGGCCGCGCTGCTTCGCGCCGTACATCGCCTCGTCGGCGCGCTCGATCAGATCCGGCATGCTCTCGCCGATCCGCCACTGCGCGATGCCGACGGAGATGCGCAACAGCAGCATCACGCCGTCGCCGACGTCGAACGCGCGCTCGGCGACGCGCTGGCGCATGCGCTCGCCGACCTCCCACGCGCGACCGGCATCGGCCTTGGGCAGCACGGTGAGAAATTCTTCGCCGCCGTAGCGCACGAGCAAATCGCCGCCGCGGATCGCGCCGCGCAGGCGACGCGCGATCTCGGCGAGCACGACGTCGCCGACGCCGTGGCCGTGCTGGTCGTTGACCGCCTTGAAGTGATCGACGTCGACGAGCGCCACGGACAGCGGCCGATCGCGATCCATCGCCGCTTCGATCTCGGCGGGCAACCGCGTCATCAGGAACTCGCGGTTGAACGCGCCGGTGAGCGGATCGGTGACGGCGACGCGATGCAGCCGCACGTTCTCGATGTCGAGCGCGATCGTCGTCGAGATGAAGCGCACGAGCTCGAGATCGTCGGGGTGAAACACGTTCGCGGCTTCGCTCGTCGCGGTGACCACACCGACGCGCTCGCCGCGCGCGATCAGCGGCACGCACAGCATCGACGCGATCGGGGTCTGGTTGCCGGACAGCACCTTGAAGCGTGGATCGTCGGCGACATCGCCGATCAGCGCCGATTCGCCACTCGCGACGACCCAGCCGGCCACGCCTTCGCCGATCGCGAACGACAGCGTGTGCATGCGCTCGGTGCGCAGGCCGTAGGCGGCTTTGGCGAGCAAGCGGCGGCGATCGGCGTCGAGCAGCATCACCGAGCACGCCTTCGCGCCGATCATCTGACAGATCAACTCCGCGATCCTCGATAAGAGGATTCCGGGGTCGAGGTCCGAGCCGACAAGCTTGCCGATCTCGAACAACACCGCCGGCAGCTTGGCGAGTTGCTCTGGTTTCACACCACGTGGCCGATGAACGGAAGATTGCGGTACTGCTGCGCGATGTCGAGGCCATAACCGACGACAAATTTGTTTGGAATCGTGAAGCCGAGGTAATCGATCTTGACCTCGCGCTCGGAACGCTCCGGTTTATGCAGCAACGAGGCGAGCTTGATGCTCGCCGGGCGGCGCGTGGCGAGGTTGTCCATGAGGTACGCGACGGTATGGCCGGTATCGACGATGTCCTCGACCACGATCACGTGCTTGCCCTCGATCGGCCGCGACACGTCCTGGGTGATCTGGACGACGCCCGACGACACCGTGGCATCGCCGTACGACGAGATGCCGATGAAATCGAGCCGGATCGGCAGCGCGATATGACGCACGAGGTCGGCCATGAAGATGACCGAGCCCTTGAGCACGCCGATCACGACGACGTCCTGCTTGTCGCGGTAGTCCGCTGTGATCTGCGCACCCAGCTCGCCGACACGTGTCGCGAT
>DASXEF010000539.1:0-18244 GCA_036490255.1 Kofleriaceae bacterium | reverse complement strand
CGGTGCGATCGTCGCGCACGCAGAACAGGCCGAGGAGCCACGGGCCTTGCTCGGTCTCCGCCGAGCCGAGCAGCGGCACGATCAGCGTGGACTGCAGCTCGTCGATGCGCGTGCGCAGCGCGACCGATGCCGCGCGCTTGGCCTCTGCGTCATCGGTGTTCGAGCCCTTGCCCTCGAGCTCGGACTCGCGCGCCATCGCATCGACGTCGACGAAGCCGGCGCGCACGCGATCGAGCAGCGCACGCTCGGCGTTGGCATCGAGTCGCTCGGGCGGCGGGTGACCCAAGAAGCCCGCGCGATCGAAGCCGGCGCCGTCGGCATCGAGCAAGTACATCGACGCGTCGGTGACCCGGCGCGATTCTTCGAGCGCGCGCATGATCCGTTGCACCATATCGGCGACGTCGACGACGCCCGGCAGCTCGCGGCGCACCGCTTCGATCCGACCGCGCAGCTCGGTGCGCTGGCGCAACAACCAGCGGTTGATGCCGTTCTCGAGCCAGCTGCGGACCGGCTCGAACAAGATCAAGATGACGAACGCGGCGACCAGCGAGTTGAGCAGATACAGGCCCTGTTGCTGTGGCTGGCCGCTGCCGATCCAGTACAGCAAGAAGCCGTACACCGCCGACAAGATCACGACGAGCGTGCCGAGCACGGCCATCTTGCCGACGAGCTCGTTGACGTCGATCAGCCGGTTGCGAAACAGCGTCTGCGACAAGAAGTAGAGATAGAGGATCGCGAGCACGTTGCCGATGGCCGGCCACGCGATGCCGAACTGCGGCAGCACGTCGGTGAAGCTGAGCGTGGTCGCGACAAAGCCGCCGAGCGCGAGATAGCCGATCCGCGTGCGTTCGACGCGCTTCGTGGTCGCGCGATATTGCGTGTACATGTCCCAGACGCAGCGATAGAGCCCACCGAACACGTAGATGCCGAACGGCACCAGGAAGTAGCGCGTGTTGTGGAACGACTTCGGGCTGCGTTGCCAGACCGCCGAGACGATCAGCCCGGCGTAGGCGAGCAGCGTCCACGCGAGCGTGACGCGCGGGCCGCGCTTGGGCCCACCGATCGACGGCTGCGCGAGGAAGATCCGGAAGAATCGAATCGCGGTCGGCGGGATCGTCGCGGCGGCCCACAGCGACAGCCAGCGCATGACGCCGTCGGGCGCTTTGGTCGCCGACGCGATGAACGAGCACAGCTGCCACGCCGATACCGTGAACGTGAACGCGGCGAACGCCGTGTACATCCGGTCTTTGCGCGAGCGCAGCAGCACCGACGCGCCGATCGCGAGGATGAGCAGCGCGGCGAGCAGCGCCGAGACGGCATTGGCGTCCACGTCGGACAGTCTACGTTGCAGATCGCGGCGCGCGAGTCACGATCGACGCGAATGCGCCGGTTCATGTTCGTGCTGGTCGTGGTGGCGGCGTACCTCGCGTGGCGTTACCGGCCGTGGCAGCACGCGAGCCCTCCGCCGGTCGCGACGCATCCGGTGGTGGTCGTCGTGCCGGATTCGAAAACCGACCAACCAGTTGGTCGGTCGCAAATTCCCGACGCTGCGGTCGCCGTTCTCGCGATCGACGCGGGTCCGCCCGAGCCGTTCACGCGGCTCGAGATTCCCGGTAGCGATCGGCTCGCGTCGCTGATCGTCGTCGGTGATCGCCTGGTCTGGACGGATAGCCAAGGCTCGATCTGGACGATGCCGACCACCGGCGGCAACGCGCGCGAGCTGGCAAACCAGCACGAAGGCTCGGACTGGCCGATGTACGGCGCGCTCGTGCAGCATCGCGACACCGTCTACGCCGCGCGCGACGGTGTGATCGCGACGGTCGCGTTGCCCGACGGCCCGGTCACGCCGGTCACGTGGGATCTCGGCAGCGCCGCCGACGCGTACGAGCTCGCGAGCGACGGCACGGCGCTCTACGCCGCGATGATGACCGGCGCGATCGATCGCTTCGCCGACGACGGCACGCACACGACGCCGATGCACGCGTACGAAGGCGGCCTCGCGATGGGCAGCGATGCGATGTACATGAGCGACTTCGGGCTCGGCATCGTCGTCAAGCTCGCCGGCAAGCCGCGAGTCATCGCGCACGGCATCCCGATGCTCGCGGCGTTCGCCGTCGCCGATCGAATCGGCTACGCGTGGTCGCAGCAGGATTCGCTCGTGCACCGCATCGACCTCGCGACCGGCAAGGTCACCGCGCTGTGGCCCGACAAGCTCGCGGCCGATTATCTCCGCGTCGACGGCGATTGGGTCTACACGTTCGGGCTCGGCGAGACGTTCGTGCGGATCGCGCGCGACGGCCATGTCATGCAAACACTCGCCGAGCACGTCGGCGGCGGCCCGATCACGAGCGATGCCGACGCCATCTACGTCGGCCAGCTCGACGGCAACGCGATCTTGCGGTTCGACAAAGAGCGCATCGCGCCGCTGCGCACCACCGATGCTAACGTCGCGCGGTGAGCGATTTCTCGAAGCTGCCCGCGGTCCACGCGCTGGTCGACGCGACGGTACCGTCGAGCGATGCGCCGCGCTGGGCGATCGTCGAAGCCGCGCGCCGGCTGATCGCAGACGCGCGCGCGGCGATCAAAGCCGGCAACGCGACCGCCGAGATCGCACCGGCGGCCGTCGCACAGCTGGCGAGCGAGCTCGCGCGGCCGCGCCTGCGCCGCGTGATCAACGCGACCGGTGTCGTGCTGCACACGAACCTCGGGCGCGCACCGCTCGCCGACGCCGCACGCGCCGCGATCGACGAGGTCGCGCGCGGTTATTCGAACCTCGAGTACGACCTCGCGGCGGGCGAGCGCGGCTCGCGCCACGATCATCTCCGTACGCTCCTCTGCGAGCTGACCGGCGCCGAAGACGCGCTCGTGTGCAACAACAACGCGGCCGCGACCGTGCTCGGCCTCGCCGCGCTCGCGCAGAACCAGGAGATCGTCGTGTCGCGCGGCGAGCTGGTCGAGATCGGCGGCTCGTTTCGGTTACCCGAGATCCTGGCGTTGTCGCGCGGCACGCTCGTCGAGATCGGCACGACGAACAAGACGCACGCGCGCGACTACGAGCGCGCGATCACCGCCGCGACGGGCCTGTTGCTCAAAGTCCATCGCTCGAACTTCGCGATCGTCGGGTTCACGTCGGAGGTCTCGCCCGATGACGTCGTCGCGATCGGTCGTGCACGAGGTATTGCGACGATGATCGATCTCGGCTCGGGCATGTTGATCGATCGCGAGACGCAGCGGCGCTGGGGCTTGCCCGACGAGCCGACGGTCGCGGAATCGATCGCGAGCGGTGCCGACCTCGTGACGTTCTCCGGCGACAAGTTGCTCGGCGGCCCGCAGGCCGGCATCGTCGTCGGTCGTGCCCCGGCGGTCGCGAAAGCGCGCGCACACCCGCTGATGCGCGCGCTGCGGCCCGACAAGCTCACGATCGCGGCGCTCGCCGCCACGCTCGCGCTGTATCGCGAAGGCGCGCGCGACTCGATCCCGACGGTACGCATGATCAGCCGGCCGCTTGCCGAGCTGCGCGCGGTCGCAGAGCGGCTCGCCGCGCGCGTGCACGGCACCGTCGAGCCGTGCATGTCGACGGTCGGCGGCGGCGCGATGCCGACCGCCGAGCTGCCGTCGTTCGCGGTCACGCTGGCGGCCGAGCTCGAGCCCGCGCTGCGCACGGCGCGCGTGCCGATCATCGGCCGGCTCGAAGCGGGCAAGCTGTGGCTCGACGTCCGCACGATCGGCGACGGCGACCTCGATGCCGTCGCCGACGCTGTCGCTGTCATTGCTGCACCGCCCGCGACCTGACTCGCGCCGCGCTGGCACGCGACCGCGCGAATTCGCGTGATTTGCCGCGGCACACGACGTGCTGAGCGATCGCGTCATGGATCGAATCACGGGCTTGCTGCTCGGAACCGCCGTCGGCGATTCGCTCGGGCTGCCGCGCGAGGGCCTGTCGCCGCGCCGCGCGCGCCGGCTCTATCCCGGGCCGTTGCGCCAGCGCCTCGGCCTACTCAGCGACGACACCGAGCACGCGTGCATGACCGCGCAGGCGCTGCTCGCCGAGCCGAACGATCCGCGCCGATTCGGCCGCGTGCTCGCGCGCAAGCTGCGCTGGTGGCTCGCGGCGCTGCCGCCGGCGATCGGGTTCGGCACGCTGCGCGCGCTCGCGTTTCGCCGCGCCGTGTGGTCGGCGGGCAACGGCGCCGTGATGCGCGCACCGGTGATCGGCGCGGTGCTCGACGATGTGGATCGGATCGAGCCGTTCGTCGCAGCGTCGACCGCGATCACGCATCGCGATCCGCGTGCGCTCGCCGGCGCGTTGGCGATCGCGATCGCCGCACATCACGCGGCACGCGATCGCGCCGACGCCGTGCTCGATGCGATTCGCGCGCGCGTCGTCGATCGCGAACTGCTCGCGGCGCTCGATCGCGTCGAGGCGATGCTCGATCGGCCGTCGATCGAGCTCGCGCACGAGCTCGGCCTGTCGCGCGGCATCACCGGCTACGTCCATCACACGGTGCCGATGTGCCTGCACGCGTGGCTGCGCGCGCCGCACGAGTTCGCACGCCCGGTCGCCGAGATCATCGAGCTCGGCGGCGACAGCGACACGACCGGCGCGATCGTCGGCGCGCTCGCCGGTGCGTCGGCCGGCGAGGGCGCGATCCCGCGCGAGTGGCTCGCGATCCGCGACGCGCCGCGGTCGCTCGCATGGATTCGCAAGCTCGCGCGATCGACCGCGCCGATCCGGATCGCGTGGCCGTTGATTCCGCTGCGCAACCTGGCGTTCGCGGCGATCGTGATCGCGGTCGGGCTGCGCCGGCTGTTGCCGCCATATTGACGAAGTCGTGCGGTTGCCGCCTGTGCTACATCTGCGCCGTGTCACCTCGGGTGGTCGCCATCGCCGGCGGCAAGGGCGGCGTGGGCAAGAGCCTCGTCGCCGCGAACGTCGGGATCTTTCTCGCGACGCTCGGCAAGCGCGTGATCCTCGTCGACGCGTCGTTCGGCGCGGCGAACCTCCACATCTTTGCGGGCGTGCCGCGGCCGGCGCGCAGCTTGTCCGAGGCACTCGCGGCGAACGGCCCGAAGCTCGACGAGCTCGCCGTCGCGACGCACGTGCCCGGCGTGCGGTTGATCGGCGGCGTCTACGATCCGCCGTGGATCGCGAATCCGGCGCCGAACGACGTGCGCGTGATCGCCGAGCAGCTGCACGAGCTACCGGCGGATTGGGTCGTCGTCGATCTCGGGCCGGGGCTCGCGTCCGCGACGCTCGAGCTGTTTCTCGAGGCCGAGATTCACCTGCTCGTCGCGGTGCCCGATCCGACGTCGATCGAGCTGATGCATCGGTTCGTGCGCGCGGCGTTTCACAAGTCGCTCGAACGGCGCGGGCTCGGTCACCTCGGCCAGCTGCCGCGGCTCGAGCTGCATCAAGATCGCGAGGGCGGCGCGACGAGCGCGCTCGACGTCTACCTCGCCGCGGTCGCCGCCAATTCCGACGAGGTTCCGGCGCTGCGCGACGCGATCTTGGGGTTCTCGCCGCACCTCGTGATCAACTCGGCGCGCAGCAAATCGGATATGGAGCTCGGCCGCGCGGTCGCATCGGCGGCGCGGCGCCGGCTCGGCACGCCGATTCGCTATTTGGGCCATCTCGAATACGACGAAGCGGTGTGGGCGTCGACGCGGCGGCGCCGGCCGCTGCTCATCGAGCATCCCGAGACGCGCATCGCGAAGTGCTTCGAGCGCGTCGCACGCGGGTTGCTCGCGATCCGTGGCGCGAATGACTCGAGCGGGCTGCGGCTACACGACGAGGACGTGCTGCCGTCGGACTCGCATTACGAGCTGCTCGAAGTGCCGCCGACCGCGAGCTTCGAGGACATTCGCCGCGCGAACCGGCGCATTCGCGACATCTACGGCGCCGAGTCGATCGCCGTGTCCGGGCTCTACGATCCGGCGAGCCTCGAGGCCGTGCATCGCCGACTCGACCTCGCGTACACGACGCTGATGGACGCCGCGAAGCGCAAAGAATACGACGGCGAGCTGTTTCCCGACGGCGTGCCGATGCCGGTCAACGCGCCGAGCGAGACCGCGCCGATCTCTCGCGCCCCGACGAAGCCGGACGATCCGGCGACGCTCGTCCCGCGCCCGCCGATGCCTGCGCTCGGTCCGCGCACCGAGTTCACCGGGCCGCTGTTACGGCAGATTCGCGAGGCGATCGGCGTCGAGCTGCGCGAGATCGCCGAGCGCTCGAAGATCGGGATGGCGTATTTGCAAGCGCTCGAGGCGGAAGTGTTCGCGAAGCTGCCGGCGGCGGTCTACGTGCGCGGGTTTCTCGCCGAATACGCTCGGGCGCTCGGGCTCGATGGCGAACGGGTCAAGCAGACCTACCTCGAGCGCTATCGCAGCGCACGCGGCCACGATCAGGCAGAAGGCACGAGCGACGACGAGGCCGCCAAGCCTTGATTGCACCGGCCGCGGCCTCTACGATCGTGCCATGGCGACCCTGATCGACAATCCCAAGCGCGCCCGCCAGCTCGCTCGCGCGATCGCTTCGGATTTGACCCTCTATCACGAGCCGAAAATTCTCGACGGCATCGCCAACGACACCCTGTTCGAGGTGATGGCCGACGAGATCAGCGAAGGCCGCGAGCTGTTCAAGAGCCGCGTCACCGACGATATTTTCGGCCAGCACATCTACGAGCGCGCGATCGTCGATGTCCTGGTCAAGTCCAAAGGACACGTCAAGTCGAAGATCTGGTGAGCGAGCCCGAGCGGGGCGACGATGTCGACGACGATGACGATCAGTTGATCGAGGTCGTCGTCGCCGAAGCCGCCCGGCTCGATGCCGCGATCGCCGCGGCGGTTCCCGAATTGTCGCGCGCGCAGGCGCAGCGGCTGATCGACGACGGTCGCGTGTCGCTGGGGGCGGCCGTCGCGACCAAGGCAAGCGCGCGCGTGCACGCCGGCGAGACGATCGTGGTTCGCGTGCCGCCGCCCGAGCCGCTCGAGCTCGTCGCCGAGCCGATCGCGCTGTCGATCTTGTACGAGGACGCCGAGCTGATCGTGATCGACAAGCCCGCGGGCATGGTCGTGCATCCCGCGCCCGGTCACTCGCGCGGCACGCTCGTCAACGCGTTGCTCTATCACTGCACGGATCTCGCCGGCATCGGCGGTGTGCTGCGGCCCGGCATCGTCCATCGTCTCGACAAGGACACGACCGGCGCGATGGTCGCGACGAAGACCGATCGCGCGCACGCGTCGCTGACCGCGCAGTTCGCGGCGAAGTCGCGCGGCGAGCCCGGTGGGATTTCGCGCGAATATCTCGCGATCGCGTCGCCACCGCCGCCGTCGCCGACCGGCACGCTGCGCACCACGTACGGTCGTCATCCGATCCATCGCAAGAAGTTCACGTCGAAGCTCGCCGGCGGCAAGCTCGCCGTCACGCATTGGCGGATCGTCGAGACGCTCTACGCCGGTGATGCCGCGCTCGTCCAGCTCGTGCTCGAGACCGGGCGCACGCATCAGATCCGCGTGCACGCGAGCGACGCCGGCTGGCCGTTGCTCGGCGATCCCGTCTACGGGCACAGGCCGCGCACCGACGAGCTCGCCGCCGCCGCCACCGCGCTCGGCCGCCAGGCGCTGCACGCGCACACGCTCGCGTTCACGCATCCCACGACAAACCAGCGGATGAGCTTTACCGCGCCCATCCCCAGGGACGTAGTCCACTTACTCAACTTCGGTCGCGCAACGTCGCGTGATCCTTGATGGGCCGAGGGACGGACAAAGTTAGCTAGAACGGCGCGGGCCAGACGAGCTCGATGCGCTCGCCGGTATGCGGATGCACGAACGCGAGCGCTTCGGCGTGCAGCATCAGCCGCGTGCCGCCGCGGCCGTACAAGCGGTCGCCGCGAATCGGCGCGCCGAGGCCGACCGCGCAATGAACGCGCAGCTGATGCGTGCGCCCGGTGCGCGGCACGAGCTCGACGCGCGTCGGCTCGCGCGACATCACGCGCCACTCGGTCCGCGCCGGTTTGCCGTTGACGTGATCGACGATCTGACGCGGGCGATCGTCGATGTCGCCGCGTAACGGCAGCTCGATCGCACCGGCCTCGGCGGTGGGTACACCGTCGAGGATCGCGACGTAGCGCTTGTCGATCGCGCGCTCGGCGAACGCGCGCTGGAGTGCGGCGTGCGTCGCGGCGTCCTTCGCGACGAGCATGAGCCCGGACGTGTCGAGGTCGAGTCGATGAGCGACGCGATTGCCGACGCGCGTCGCCACCGAATCGGCGAGCTCGGCTGCGCGACCGGGCACCGAGAGCAACCCGATCGGCTTTTTCACGACGACGAGCCACGCATCTTCGTACGCGACGCCGAGCTCGCCGGCCGGCTCGGCACCGAACTGCGGCGCGGGCTCGACATCGAGACCGCCGAGCATGTGCGCGAGGATCGGCCCGCACTTGCCGCGGCACGCCGGATAGAACGCGCCGTCGCGGCGATCGATCGACGGGCCGATCCACACTTCAGCGAGCGCGATCGGCGCGAGGCCACGGCGATACGCGTCGGCGAGCAGCTTCGGCGCGGCGCAATCGCCGGCGCCGCCGGGCGGCGCGTCGAACAGCTCGCGCAGCTCGCGCCGCGTGCCGCGCGCGTCGCGCAGATCGTACGTCGCGTGAATCGCCGCGAGCAGCTCGCGCGATCGCGCCGTGCGTAGTGCGGCGAGCTCGGCGCGTTCGCGTTCGATCGCAGTGATCGCGGCGAGCTCGACGGCGTGCACGGCGTCGAGCCGTTTGCGCTCGGCGGCGTCGCCGCGACTCTCGCGGTCGAGCTCGGGGTTGTTACCGGTGCGTAGCTCGCGCCGGCGCGCGCGGCGCTCGCGGTGGCTCGCACGCATCGCGTCGAGCTCGGTCGCGTGGCGCGCTCGCACCGACGGATCGGCGACGAGCTCCGCCTCGCGCGCGGCGAGCACGCCGAGCTCTGCTTCGCCGGGTTTCCAGAACGCGTCGCGCGCGGTGAGGTCGAACGCGGGCGGCGCGAAGCCGTCGACGAGCCACGTGCCGCCGACCATGCCGGAAAACGCGCGCAGGTAGCCGATCCGACCGTCCGGAGCTCGGACGACGAGCACGCCGAACATCTTGCCCTCGCGGCGCAGCTCGATCGACAAGCCCGCGACGAGCTCGTCGGCGGCTCGGCGCGCGAGCGGATGTGGCTCGGTCGCGAACGGGCTCGGCATGCGCGGCGGCAGCTCGTCCGGCGCCGGCTGCGGATCGAAGAGCGCGATCACGTTCGCTTTAGTCCGTCCCTCGGCCCATCAACGATCACGCGACCTTGCGCGATCGAAGTTGCGTTACTGGACTACGTCCCCGAGGTCGAAGCCGTATTGCCGGAGTTTTTTCCACAGCGTCGTCCGGTTGATGCCGAGCATCTGCGCGGCCTTGGTCTTCTGGTTGTCACACAGCTCGAGGACCTTGAGGATGTGCGCGCGCTCGAGCTCGTCGAGCGTCGGGACGCGATCACCGACAAACGTCGCGAACGCGGCGCCGGCGGCGGGCGCGCGCGGACCGGCGACATCGGAGACATCGAGCACGTCGCCCGCGGCGAGGATCACCGCACGCTCGATCGTGTTCTCGAGCTCGCGCACGTTGCCGGGCCAGCGCTGCGTCGCGAGATGCGCGAGCGCGGCGTCGGAGAGCACGACGCGGCCACGCTCGGCGCGCAGCGCAGCTTGCTCGGCGAAGTGACGCGCGAGCAAGCCGATGTCACCGGGGCGCTCGCGAAGCGGCGGCACTTCGATCGTGATCACCGCGAGGCGGTAGTAGAGATCTTCGCGAAATGCGCCGGCCGCGATCTGGTTCTGCAGGCCGCGATTGGTCGCCGCGATCAGCCGCGCGTCGACGCGAATCGCCGATGTACCGCCGACGGGCTTGATCTCGCCGTCTTGCAACGCGCGCAATAGCTTCGGCTGGAGCTCGAGCGGCAGCTCGCCGATCTCGTCGAGGAATAGCGTGCCGCCGTCGGCGGCGACGAACAGGCCGCGCTTGCTCGTGTCGGCGCCGGTGAACGCGCCGCGCAGGTGGCCGAACAGCTCGCTGTCGAGCAGCGTGCCGACGAGCGCGCCGCAGTTGACGGGCACGAACGTACCGCTCGCGCGACGCCCGGCGAAGTGCAACGCGCGCGCGACGAGCTCCTTGCCGGTGCCGCTCTCGCCGGTGACGAGCACGGTCGCGTCGGAGTGCGCGACCTTGTCGATCGTCTCGCGCAGCTGGCGCATCGCCGGCGACTCGCCGATCATCGAGCCGTACGCGAGTCGCTTGGTCAGCGCGCCGTGCGCTTGCTTGAGCTGATCTTCGTCGAGCGCGCGCTGGACGACGAGGCGAAGCTCGTCGGGCGAGAACGGCTTGCCGATGTAGTCGCGCGCGCCGAGCTTCATGCCGCGCACGGCGGTATCGATCGACGGATACGCGGTGATCAGCAGCACCGCGGGCGGTGGATCGCCGACGAGCAGGCGCGGCAGCAGCGACACGCCGTCTTGATCGGGCAAGTTGATGTCGCACAGGATCAGATCGAAGCGACGGCGCGCGGTCGCCGCGATCGCGCCACCGGCGCTGTCGGTGACCTCGACTTGATGGCCGGCGCGGCCGAGTACGTCGGAGCACAGCGCGCGAATGCCGCGCTCGTCGTCGACGACCAGGATCGCGCTCATGGGGCGTTGGGTATCACGACGCGGAACTCGGCGCCACGACCGCCTTTGGCGTCGCCGACTTCGATGCTGCCGGCCGCCGTGGCGACGAGGTGCTTGCACACGGCGAGCCCGAGGCCGGTGCCGGTGCCCGGCGCCTTCGTCGTGTAAAACGGATCGAAGATCTTCGCGCGATCGCCGGACGCGATGCCGGGCCCGTCGTCGGCGACGCTGATGATCGTCGCGACGCCACCGGGTGCGAGCGTCGCGTGCATCTCGATCGTCGCCGCGCCGGCTTGTGCGGCGTTCTGCACCAAGTTGACGAGCACCTGCTGCAGCGCGTGAGGCTCGATCGCGATCGCGGCCTTTGCATCGACGGTCGTGACCAGCTTCGTGCCGGTGCGGCGTAGCTGCGGCGCGACGAGCTCGCCGACGTGGCGCAGCACCGTCTCCGGCAGCGCGGTTCCCGTCGTGCCGGCGCCCAGCATTGGCTCGCTCGGTCGCGGCGCGCGCGCGTACTCGAGCAACGTGCCGATGATCTTCTTCATGCGATCGGCCTCGTCGGCGATCAGCTCGAGCGCATTGCGATCGACGTGGCCTTCGGGTTTGTCCTCGAGCAACAGCTTCGCGTAGCCCAGCACGGTCGTGAGCGGATTGTTGATCTCGTGCGCGACCTGCGCCGACATCACGCCGACCGACGCCAGCCGATCGCCGCGTGCGAGCGCCGATGCGAGCTCGGCGCGCTCGGCGATGCGCTTCGCCATCTCGTCGACCGATTGCGCGAGCGTGCCGATCTCGCCGGGGCCCTCGATGCGCGCGCCTTCGACGACGTTGCCGGCCGCGATCGCGTCGGCGCGGCGCGCGAGATCGGCGAGCGGGCGGGTGAGCCGTGTCGCGAAGAACGCGCCGAGCGCGAGCGCGAGCGCGAGTGCGACCGCACCGATCACGATCGTGTCGCGCGTCGTCGTGTACGCGAGTGCATACGCGTCGCGCTCGGGTTGCTCGTGGATGATCGCCCAGCGCACGCCGCGCAGCGATTGATAGCTCGACAGATTGCGATACGCGCTGACGATACCGTTCGTGGTCAGCGTGCCTTCGACCGTCGACGCGAGCGCGCGATCGACCGCCGGATCGTGCGCGACCGGCGCGGGTAACAGATCGCTGGTCGCGACCTCGACACCACGACCGTCGACGACGAGCACGCGCGCGCCCGCGCCAAGACGCGCGCCGAGCAAGATCTCGCGCACGAAGCCCAAGTCGAGGCTCGCGATCACGACGCCCATCAGCTCGCCGGTGCGGCCGCGCGCCTGCACGACGAGATGCACGGTCGGTCGTGGCCCGGCGCCGTGATCTTCGAGCTGCGCGTCGCCGATGTAGCCGCCGAAGCTGTGCGAGCCGATGTCGACGCCGCGCACCGGATCGCCGTACAGGAGCTTGCCGGTCGGATCGACGATCGACAGCGACTGCACGATCGGCACGTCGCTGCGCAATCTCCGCAACAAGAGCTGCGTGCTGCGCGCGACGTCGGGTGCGTCGGCCCACTGCGCGGCGGCGAGCTCGACAGTGCGCCGCGAGTCTTGCAGCGTGCCGTCGAGCGCTTGGCCGAGCGCGCGAATGTGCGCGAGCGCGCCGCGCCGGACCTCGTCTTGGACGTCGTGCCGCGCGCGCAGGATCGCGAGCACGCCGACGACGACCGTCGGCACGAGCGCGGCGAGTGCGAGCACGAGCAAGACGCGCCAGCGCAACGTCGCTCGCTTCACTCGACCTCCGCGAGGCGCGCCCAGCCGCGGCGAACGCCTTCGATCGCTTCATCGGCGGTCGCATCGCCGGCGACCACGGCGGCGAGCGCTGGATTGAGATCGTCGAACAACAGCGGCGTGATCGGCGAGCGCGGCAAGACTTCGGCGTTCGCGAGCGCGTCGGCGATCGCGCGGGCGAGCGGCGTCGCGTGGTCGAGCGCGGCCTTGCGCGTCGGCACGGTCGCGAACGCGTCGGAGAAGATCAGCTCGACGTCGATCGACGTCAGCTCGGCCGCGAGTCGCCAGCCGCGATCGGGCTCGGCGGCGCAGCGCGGAACGACGAGCAACTGACCGCCGCGCGGCGCGTGCGCGAGCGGGCTCACCGCGATCGCGTCGCGGCCGGCGAGGCTGCCGAGTTGCCACGGTCCGGTGACCCAGTACGCGAGCTCGTGCGCGCTCCACCGGCGCAGCTCGTCGGGCGCTTCGGAGCCCTGCGGTGGTGGCGCCGCCGCGAGCCGGCCGAACAGCGCGGCGAAGTCGGCGAGCCCGCGCACCGCACCGCCGCCGCCGATGCGATCGGGCGCGAGCTCGGCGCCCTCGGTGCGCAGCCACGGCACCAGCCAATACGCGTCGACGCGAATGCCGAGCGGATGCGCGTTCGGCTGCGCCGATGCCGCGCGCACGAGATCCACGATCGCCGGCGACGCGGGTGCGGGCGTGCCGACCTCGCGCACGACGACGAGCCCGTCGACGGTCTGCGGCGCACCCCACACGGCGCCGGCGTAGCTCGCGAGCTCGGCGGCGTCGGCCGTCCAGTCGAGCCCGACGAGCGACGCGGGCGGCGCCGCGAGCAGATGATCGTCGACGAAGCCGGGCAGCCACGTCGCGTCGATCCGGATCAGATCCGGGCACGCCGAGCCGGCGACCAGGATTTCGCGAATGACTTGCTGGCCGCGCGCGAACGGCACGAGCGACGGCTCGACCGCGAGCCCGCGGTCGGCGATCACTTTGTTGACGAGCTCGGTCTCGCCCGGGCCGAACGTGTGCAGGAAGTGGATCGGCGCGGGCGAGCTCGTCGGTGCGCTGCACGCAGCGCTTGCGACGACGAGCAACGGGCGCCAGCTCACGCGAACGAGTCTACGTGTTCTCGACGTGTTATTGATGCGGTCGTGCAGAGCATGACCGGGTTCGGACGCGGCGTGGCAGATCACGCCGGCGTGCGCGCGACCGTCGACATCCGCTCGGTCAACCACCGCTTCGTCGATCTCAAGCTGCGCGCGCAGGTCTCGCCGGCGCTCGAAGATGCGATCACCGGCAAGGTCAAGGCCGCGGTCGAGCGCGGCGCGCTCACCGTGTCGCTCCATCTCGACAAGCCGCGAGTCGCCGGCGTGATTCGCATGGAGACCGCGCGAGCCGTCCACGCGGAGCTGGTCGCGCTCGCCCACGAGCTCGAGATCGCCGAGCCCGACCTCGCGCTCGTGCTCGCGCAGCCCGGTGTCGTCGCACCGCAAGATGCGAGCGAGCCCGATGCCGCGGTGCTCGCCGCGCTCGACGCGGCGCTCGCGCAGCTCGCCGAAATGCGCGCGCGTGAAGGCCGTGCGCTCGAGACCGAGCTCGCGGCGCGGCTCGACGAGCTCGCGCGACTGCGCGGAGCGATCGATGTAGGCGCGGCGCGCGTGCCCGAACAATTGCAGAAGCGCCTGCACGAGCGCGTGCGGCGCTTGCTCGGCGACGACGCCGTCGATCCGCAACGGCTCGCGCAAGAAGTCGCGTTGCTCGCGGAGCGCGCCGACGTCACCGAGGAGCTCGTGCGGCTCGGCTCGCATCTCGAGCAAGCGCGCTCGCTCGTGCGCGGCAAGGCCGCCGCCGGCCGCCGGCTCGAGTTTCTCGTCCAGGAGATCGGCCGCGAGCTCAACACGATCGGCTCGAAGTCGCAGGATGCCGAGATCACTTCGCACGTCGTCGAGGCAAAGGCGATCCTCGAGAAGCTGCGCGAGCAAGTCCAGAACGTCGAGTGATCATGTGATACTGCTCGGCCAGCCGTGACCGATCGCGGAGTCCTCGTCATCGTGTCGTCGCCTTCCGGGGCCGGCAAGACGACGCTGACGCGCCGACTGCTCGACGAGTTCGGCCCGCAGCTCGAGTTCTCGGTCTCGTACACGACGCGCGGGCGCCGCGACGGCGAGGTCGAAGGCCGCGACTATCGCTTCGTCTCGCCCGACGAGTTCGAGGCGATGGTGCGCGCGCACGCGTTCGCCGAGCACGCGTACGTGTTCAACAACCGCTACGGCACGGCGCAAGCGCCGATCGATACGGCGCTCGCGGCCGGCCGCGACGTGATCTTCGACGTCGATTGGCAGGGCGGGGCGGCGCTGTCGAAGCGCTGGCACGACGACGCGCTCAAGATCTTCATCTTGCCGCCCGATCTACGCACGCTCGAAGAGCGGCTGCGCTCGCGTGCGACGGACAGTCCCGAGGTGATCGAGCGCCGCCTGCGCAAGGCGTACGACGAGATCGGTCACTACGACGAGTACAAGCATCTGATCGTCAACGACGATCTCGATCACGCGTACCAGTTGCTGCGCGCGATCTATCTGACGCAGCGCTACGGCAGCGTCGATCGTGCGGATGTTCCGTACCCGCTCGCGCAACTAGCCGAGCTCGTTCGCGCCAACGATCGATCCGGCGCTGATGCGCACGCGCGTCGGTTAGTGTCGCAGCCAAGTAGTTGATTTTCCATTGACCTTGGCGCGGCCCGAGCCCAAATTCGGAGCATGAGGAACCTCGCCCTAGTCCTTGTTGTCGTGGCTGGCTGCACGCACACCTTCACGCGGGATGCGGTGCAACCCAATCCGGTGGTCGCGGCGAATGACCCGACCGCACGCACGTCCGAGCGCATCACGATCACGCGCAACGACGTCGACCTCGTGGTGCCGACGTCGCAGATCGACGCGCGCGATCCAGAAACGCCGTCGGTGACGGCCGAGTACGGTCCGATGGTCACCAACGACAAGGTCACGTCGTACGGCTCGTACTTCCGCTGGCCGCTCCAGACCTCGGCGAGCTGGACGATGGTGTCGCGCGATGACCTTCGCTTCCACATCGCGATCGATCACAAGTGGAGCGACTACGTCGACCTCGCCGAATGGGGAGCCGAGCTCGTCGACGACCAGGGTCACGTCTACAAGCCGACCAAGGTCGAGAACGTCCGCGCGCGCATTCTGTACGGCGCCAAGCCCAGCGAGGCCGCGTTGACGATCTACCGCGGCAACGGCGACCTCGTGTTCGACGCGCCCGGCCTGCTCACCGCGAATGCGCGCTGGATCAAGCTCGTGCTCAACCACGGCGTCGACAAGTTCGAGTACACCTGGAAATTCCAGGCTGCAGTGGCGACGCGCTGAGCGAGCGCGCTGCGGCGCGCGTGGTACGCTAAACGCTCACGCGCGGTGATGCACCAGCTCGATCAGATCCTGTCCGAAGTCGCGATGTACGATCCGAACGCGGACCTGCCGATGGTCCGCAGGGCGTACGAGTTCGCGGCCCAAGCGCACAAAGGCCAGACCCGTAAGTCGGGAGATCCGTACGTCACGCATCCGCTGTCGGTGGCGCGGATCATCGCCGAGCTCAAGCTCGACGTCGCCAGCGTGTGTGCCGGCTTGCTGCACGACTGCGTCGAAGACACGTCGGCCACGGTCGAGCAGCTCGGCGAGACGTTCGGCAAGGAGATCGCGTATCTCGTCGACGGCGTCACCAAGCTCGGCAAGCTGCCGTACTCGACGCGCGAGGAGCAGCAGGCCGAGAACTTCCGCAAGATGCTGCTCGCGATGGCGCGCGATATCCGCGTCATCCTGGTCAAGCTGTGCGACCGGCTCGACAACATGCGGTCGCTCAACCACCTGCCACCCGAGAAGCAGGAGCGCATCGCCGCCGAGACGATGCAGATCTACGCGCCCCTCGCCAACCGGCTAGGTATCCAGTGGGTCAAGGTCGAGCTCGAGGACCTCGCGTTCAAGTACCTGTACGCCGGCGAGTACGAGCAGCTCGCGGCCGACGTCGCGAAGACCCGCGCCGAGCGGCTCGAGTACATCCACGCGGTCGAGAAGCTGATCAAGTCCGAGATGGAGCAGGGCGGCGTGCCGTGCGAGGTGATGGGCCGCGCCAAGCACCTGTGGTCCATCTACCAGAAGATGAAGCGCACGCAGCGCCCGTTCGAGGAGATCCACGACGCGATCGGCTTCCGGGTCATCACCGACACCCAGATGCACTGCTACCAGGGCCTCGGCGTCGCGCACCAGACGTGGACGCCGATCCCCGGCCGCTTCAAGGACTACATCGCGCTGCCCAAGCCGAACCTCTACCAGTCGCTGCACACCGCGGTGATCGGTCCGCGCGGCGAGCGCATCGAGGTGCAGATCCGCACGACCGAGATGAACCTGGTCGCGGAGCACGGCATCGCCGCGCACTGGAAGTACAAGGAGGGTGGCGCGCACGCCGCCGCCGACGACAAGAAGTTCGCGTGGCTGCGCCAGCTCATGGAGTCGCAGAAGGAGCTGCGCGATCCGACCGAGTTCCTCGAGTCGGTGAAGATCGACCTGTTCGGCGACGAGGTCTACGTGTTCACGCCGGGCGGCGACGTCAAGGCGCTGCCCAAGGGCGCGTGCCCGATCGACTTCGCGTACTCGGTGCACAGCTCGATCGGCGACCACTGCTCGGGCGCGCGCGTGAACGGCATGATCGTCCCGCTGCGCTACCAGCTCCGCAACGGAGACACCGTCGAGATCCTCACGAACCCGAACCAGCGGCCGAACAAGGACTGGCTCAAGCTCGTCAAGACGGCGCGCGCGCGCACGAAGATCCGCTGGCTGCTGCGCCAGGAGCAGCGCGACAAGGCGGTCGCGCTCGGCACCGACCTCGTCGACAAGGCGCTGCGCAAGCACGACACCACGATCGCGCGCGCGGACAAGCAGCTGCAGGCCGCGGCGCGCGAGCTGCGCTGCGTGACCGTCGACGAGCTGATCATCCAGGTCGGCTACGGCAAGATCACGCCGCAGCAGGTGCTCGAGAAGGCGCTGCCCGAGCTGGCGAAGAAGGACGGCTCGGCGTCGACCGAGAAGGCCGAGAGCATGCTGAAGACGCTGCTCCGCAAGGTGACGCGGCGGACGTCGTCGACGGGTATCAAGGTCGCCGGCGAGGACGACGTGCTCGTGCGGTTCGCGAAGTGCTGCTCGCCTCTTCCGGGCGACCAGATCACCGGGTTCATCACGCGCGGGCGGGGCGTGACCGTGCACCGCAAGGACTGCGACAAGGGCCTCGACCTCGACCCCGAGCGCCGGATCGACGTCGAGTGGGACGGCACGAGCAAGACCCAGCACGAGGTGGCGATCCAGGTGCTGTGCGCCGACAAGCCCGGCCTGCTCGCGCACATCTCGCAGTCGTTCACCGACCAGGGCGTCAACATCTCGCAGGCGCACTGCCGGGCGACCGAGGACGGCCGCGCGGTCAACACGTTCCACGCGCTGGTGCGCGACCTCGACCAGCTGAAGGGCGTGATCCGCTCGCTGTCGCGCATCAAGGGAGTCTTCAGCGTCGATCGCGTCGCGGCGGAAGCGAACTAAACAAGGCTTAACGCGTCGCCGAGGCGCGCCGGCGCATCCTTCGAGGATGTCGAAGCTCGCCGCCGTCGCTCTCGTGGTCGCGTTCGCTGGGTGCATCGAGGGTCACGAGGTGACCGCGACCAGCTACGCGTCGCTGCCGCAGTCGATCTCGGAGATCACGGTGACCGGTTCGTTCGTGGAGGCACAGCAGCGCGTCGTCGAGATGCTGATGGCGCGCGGGTTCCCGCTCGTCG
>DASXEF010000489.1:0-23347 GCA_036490255.1 Kofleriaceae bacterium | reverse complement strand
CCGATCGGCCGCGCGCCGGCCTTGACGCCGGTGACGTCGAGGTGCGCGTTCGCCTCGGTGACGTGCCGCGTGTCGAACCGCGCCGCGACCTTGTCGACCGACAGCGTGCTCCAGCGCAGCGCGCTGCCGTCGAGCTCGCCGGTGACCTTGAGCGCGGGTTTCGGTAGTAACGGGCCCGCCCCTTCGACGCTCGCGAACAAGTAACCGACGTGCGCGTCGGCGGTGCGTGCGCCGAGCCGGCTCGCGGTCGCGAGCACCGCCGACTTCGTGATCGCGACCGCGCCCGTCTTCGCGTCGCGCGCGAGCTCGACCGTCGCACGCGCGTGACCGTCGCCGACGTCGAACGCGGTCTCGACCATCACCCACGCGTTCGTCGGCGTCGCGTCGAGCGCGATCAGCGCGTTGCCGGTGACCGCGTCTTTGCCGAGCAATTGCTTGTCGAGCGGCCGCGTCGCATCGACCGCGACGAAGCCACGCACGCGCGGCGCGCCGCCGATGATGCCGGCGGTGATCGCGGCGGTGACGTAGGCTTTGCCGCTCGCGCGCGGATCGAGCTTCGCGCCGTCGGGCACGTCGGCAATGACGAGCGCGTTCGCGAGCTTGGTTTTCGCCGAGACCAGGCCGACCGCGCGCAGCGTCGCGCCGGCGACGTCGGAGTGAATGTCGAGTGCGCCGTCGGCGCTCGCGCTCGCGATGATCGCGACGTCTCCCGGCAGATGCAGCGACGCGACCGCTTCGGCGGCCACCGCCGGCACGAACGCGGCGACGACACCTTCGACGACATCGCCGAAGCGAGCGCCGAGCACGCGCACGTGCGCGCCGCCGACTTTAACCGCGAAGAACGGCGCGCTCGCGATGCCGCCGCCGTACGCCACGATGCCGGTCGCGGCGATGTCGCGATCGGCCCACTTGCCGCGCACGCCGAGCTGCGCCGTGATCGCACCGCCGTCGAGCGTCGCGGTCGCGTTGATCTCGACGGCGTGAAACTCGAGCGTGCGCGTCGCCATCGCGATCTTCGCGCTCGCGCGATGGATCTCCGCGTGACCGAGCTCGATCGTCCACGCCGACGGCTTGCCGGGCTCTTTGTCGACCTCGGGCGCCGGCTCGGCCGGCAACGGCGCTTGCGCGTGTTGATCGATCGCGACGTCGTCGATCACCAGCGAATCGACGCGCACGGTGCGCGAGAGCAGCGACCACAAGCCGACGCGCACGTCGATCTCGCCGACCTTCGCGAACGGTTGTTTGTCGCGGCCATCGAGCTCGACACCGTAGATCTCGAGCGTGCTGAACACGCTGCCGGCGATGCGCTCGATCTTGACGCCGCCGGGAAACGCGCCGGCGAGCTGCTTGACCACTTGCTCGCGGACGACGTTGCGTCCCCACGCCGTGTGGATCGCGACCAGCACGACCCCGATCGCGAGCACCGAGACGCCGAGCGCGCTCGCGATCACGCGCAGGGTGAGTCGCAGGGCGCGCTTCATTCAAAACGCCTCGCCGACGGCGATCTGCGGCACGACGAGCTCCTCGGAGCCGGGCTCGGCCGTGTTGCGCATGTTCAAACGAAAGCCGAGGTCGGCGCCGACCGGGCCGATCGGCGAGAGCCAGCGCAAGCCGAAGCCGGTCGCGTAGAACAACTTCGTCGGATCGATCTCGCTCGCCGACAGCCAGACGTTGCCGGCGTCGAAGAACACGACGGCGCCGAGGTCGATGCCGAACGGCGAGCCGATCGGCATGCGGAGCTCGAGGCTGGTCTCGATCAAGCCGGCGCCGCCGATCGGCAACAGCTGGCCGTCGAACTCGCTCGGCGCATACGGCGAGAGCCGGCGCTGGCCGAACCCGCGCATGCTCGAGATGCCGCCGCCGAAGAATCGCTCGGTCGCGGGCACGTCGCCCGTGATCGCGCCGATGCGCGCGCGCGCGGCGAACACCACGGGCCCGAGCGGCGCGAATGCGCGAATGTCGCCGTTCGCTTCGAAGTAGCTGAAGTCGCCACCCGCGTCGTGCGTGCCTTTCGCGATTCGAGTCTCGACGTAGAGGCCTTCGGTCGGCTCGATCGCCTTGTCGCGAAGATCCAGCACCAGCGCTCCAGTATAAGCCCCGATGAAGTTGACGCGATCGATTCCGAGGAGCTGCTGGGTCGGTTTGTCGACGTAGAGGTCGGGAAAATCGTAGACGCCGAGCTGCCAGCCGACGCGCGCCATCAGCTTCTTGGTAAACACCGGCAACGAGATGCCGAGCCGGACGTGCGCGCCGAGCACCGCGTACGGCTCCCACACGATGTAATCGAGGCCGCCTTCGACCTCGCCTTTGACGTCGGGAAACACCAGATCCTGCTGCGTGACGGTGCCGAGCAGGCGGCCGCGAAAGTCGCGCTTGCACGAGAACAGATCCGAGAACTCGCAGGTCTCGCGCTCGACCGCGTACTCGGGCCGGAGATCGATGTTGAGCGTGGTCAGCGGCGTCAAGAAGTTGTGGCGCACCCAGCCGGCGCGCAAGCGCGCGTTGTAGGTGAGTGGATCGAGACCGACGCCGCCGCCGGCGGTGACCTCGTTGCGCGTCACGGTGACGACCGTGATCTTGACCGGCACGACCGTCGCGTCGGGATTATCGCGATTCGGATCGACGCGCACGCTGCCGAACAAGCCGGTGCCGTAGATCGCGTTTTGCGTCGCGTCCAACTTGGTCTGCGAGTACGGCTCGCCGGAGCGAAACACGACGCGATCCTGGATCGCATCGGCGAGTAATCCATCGGCGCCCGTGATCGTGATCTCGCCGAACGTCGCCTTCGGCCCGGCGTTGATCGCGAAGCGCACCGTCGCCAGCGCGTGCGCGCGATCGGCGACGACGGTGCCTTCGACGTCGGCGTGCGCGTAGCCCGCGTCCGCGAGCAAGTGCGATAGCGGCGTCTTCGCGTCGTCGTACTTGTCGTAGTCGAACGCTTCGCCTTCGTTGATCGGCACGACCGCGCGCGCCTTGTCGAACGACACGTCGTCGGGCAAGCCGGCGATCTGCACGCGCGAGTGGGCACGCGGCCCTTCTTTGATCGCGAAGATCACGGTCGTCGCGTTGCCCTTGCGCTCCTGCCGCGCCTGCACGTCGACCGCGAAGTAGCCGAGCGTCTCGTACGCCGTCTTGATCCGCTGCGTGTCGAGCAGCAGGTTGTAGTCGTCGATCGAGCGGCGGCCGACCGCGGCGGTCATCGCCAACCGCGGCAACAAGTACTTCGTCGTGATCGCCTTGTTGCCTTCGATCTTCAGCGCGGCGAGGTACTCGTCGTTGCCGCGATGCGGCGAGCCGCTTCCGCGTGATGACGCGCCGCCACATGCGCCGATCGCGAACAGCGACAGCAGCAGCCACGCACAGAGCCGACCCATGGAACTTCTGAATGCTCGCGTCGCCGGCTCGCCGACGCAAGTGCGCGTGCGTCACAGTGCGAGGGCGCTCAGCGCGACGGGTGCGCGTGATCGCGGTCGCGGTCGGCCTTGTGCTTGAGGGACGTGATGATCACGGGCGTTGCCGCGAACACGATGATCAGCACGCCCACGCGCATCGTCCACGAGCTGATGAACCAGACCGAGGCGAGCAGGATCGACAGGATCACGGCAAATCCGGCCGTTGCACCGACGACGGCGTGCGGTACGCCGTCCGGCTCGCGGTCGAGATCCTCGGTCGGGCCGAGCTTGGAATCGTCGCGTACCGGCGAGTGAACCGGCACGATCGGCTCGGGGCCGTGCGCCGGTGGTGGCGCGATCGGCTGGAAGATGTCGTTCCAGTGGCGGTACCTCGACGGCGACGGTTGATTTTCGGGCCTCATGCCCCGTAAACGAGCATCGGCCGTGCCAGGCGAGCTGTGCGCCAGGGCTCTGATCGAGCCGGAGCCCGCGCCTGGAGACCGACTGCTATGGCCCGATCGCGCCGCTCTCGACGATCGCGCAGCCCGCACCGCGCAGCTCGGCGATCGCGCGCTCGCCATCGCCGGGCTTGATCTCGACGGACCGACAGCCGTCTTGCACGATCCAGACGTCGAATCCGAGCGAGCGCGCGTCGAGCGCCGTCGCGCGAACGCAGTAATCGGTCGCGAGGCCCATCACGTAGACCTGCTGGATCCAGCGGCTGCGCAACCACTCGCCGAGCCCGGTTGCCTTGCGCTTGCCGTTGTCGAAAAAGCCAGAGTAGCTGTCGACCGCGCGATCGGTGCCCTTGTGAAAAACTTGGGTGATGCGCGAGCGATCGAGCTCGGCGTGGAGCTCGGCACCCGGCGTGTCTTGCACGCAGTGCACGGGCCACAGCACCTGCATCAGGCCGTGCAGGTCGATCATCTCGTACGGCTGCTTGCCCGGATGGTTCGCGGCGAACGATTCGTGATCGGGCGGATGCCAGTCCTGCGTCGCCGCGACCGTCGCGAAGTGCGGCAGCAAGCGATTCGCGATCGCGATCGTCTGGTCGCCCCGCGCCACCTGCAACGCCCCGCCCGGACAAAAGTCGTTTTGGAGATCCACCAGGATCAGCGCGCGCATTCGTCGCGATAGTACGCTATCGGCGCGTCGGCGGATCGAGGCGGTCGAGCATGCACTGGCCGACTTTGGGCGTGTCGATCGCGCCGGTCGGGCTCGTGTACTTCTGCCGGCAGCCTTGCTCGACGATCTCGCGGCGATATTCGTTGTCGCCGCGGCGATCGACGCTGCCGGAGAATCCGAACCCGTTGAGGATGGATCCGGACGTGTGAGCTTCCCAGCCGCCGACGACCTCGCCCAGCGCACGCGCCGGTATGGTGTCGAACGGGTCGGTCATGACTACTTGCTCGGGTACATGTGATCGAGCACGCAGTTGCCGACGGCGGCCGTGTCGACCTTGCCTGCCGGGCTGGTGTTCTTCATCGTGCACGCGCGCTCGAGCGCTTGCTGGCGCGACGCCGCGCCGCTCGAGAACGAGCCTTGGCCCTTCGCGACGTAGCCGCCGCCGAGCTCGCCGGTCGCTTGGCCTTCGATGCCACCCGTGACGTGTGCGAGATCGAGATCGGAAATGCTGATGAGGTTGGTCATACGGTCTCCTGCTATCGCCTTTTGGTTTCGTTCCAACACGAGTCGGTCGCGTCGAGCTTGCATTGCCCGACCTTGTCGTTGCCGCCGCCGGCGGCGGTGCATGCATTCACCTTCTGGTCGACGCACGAGCCGTAGTCGGTGCGCAGCTTGAACGTCGATGCCGACGGCAGCGGCACCGGACCGGTGTTTCGCCAGCCGCTGAACGAGGCGTCGATGTTCGAGCCCCAGCCGCCCACGATTTTGGAGAGCGCGGTGGCGTGGATCTGCTCGAAGCCTGCGACGCGTTGCACGAATCGAGCTTTGTGCAATGAGAGGACCAACCGCAAGTAGCCGAAAGTCGCAGCGTCGTCTCGTTGCGACACAGCACCCACGCGACTCGCTTCGTCAACCGCCCGCTACAAGCCGAACTCGAAACCCTGCTTGGCGAGCTTGTCGTACTTGCGGCGGTCGAAGCGATAGAGCCGCGCCGCGCGATGGCGAACGCCGGTCTCGACCTCGTCGGTCTCGACCAAAAGATCCATCGCGAGCAGCTTCTTGCGAAAGTTTCGCTTGTCGAGATCGGTGCCCAAGATCAGCTCGTAGAGCCGCTGCAGCTGGGTCAGCGAGAACCGCGGCGGCAACAGCTCGAAGCCGATCGGCGCGTAGCGAACCTTGCCGCGCAAGCGATCGTGGGCGCGCGACACGATGTCGGCGTGATCGAACGCGAGCTTCGGCAGATCGTCCATCGAGAACCAACCGACGCCCATCGCATCGGTCGCCGCGCGGATGCGATGGTCCGACAGCTTCGCGAGCGCGTAGTACGCGACGGTGACGACGCGCTCGCGCGGATCGCGATCGAGCGTGCCGAACGTGTAGAGCTGCTCGAGGTAGACGTCGGTGACGCCGGCTTCTTCTTCGAGCTCGCGACGCGCGGCTTCGTCGACGGTCTCGGCCATGCGCACGAAGCCGCCGGGCAACGCCCAGCCGTGCTGGAACGGCGACAGCTTGCGCTGGATCAGCAAGACTTTGAGATCGGTCTCGTCGAGGCCGAACACGACGCAGTCGACGGCGAGCGCGGCGCGCGGATATTCGTACGTGAAGCTCATGATCAGCGCTCGGCCTTGCCCATCGCGACGAACGCGCGCATCTCGGCGAGCTCGCGCTCGAAGTTGCCCGACAAGATCGGGAAGCGACACCACGACCGCGGATCGACGTTGCGATCGTCGAGATGAAAGCTCGGCGCGATGCGCTCGCGCTTCCATTGGTTCTTGCACCACAGCCGAAAAAATCGCTCGATCCACTGCGCGAGCTGCGCCGCCGCGAGCTGCGGAAACCGCGGCAGCAGCTCCTGCAGCACTTCGATCGGCGTGTGCTTGTCGCGGATCGTCGAGTCTTCGATCGCCTCGAGCAGATCGTACGGCATCAGATCGGCTTCGTCGGTCTGCGCTTGCGCAGCGGGACGCAGCTCCGCCGTCGGCGCCTGCGCGTTGATCGCGTGCAGGCCGGGCACGGGCTCGAGCCCGACCAAGCCGCGCGTCTCCATCCACGTCAGCCAGTCGCGCAAGAACGACTTGTCGATGCCGCCGAGCGGCGCGAGCCCGCCGGCGGTGTCGCCGTCCATCGTCGCGTAGCCGACCGCGGCCTCGGAGCGATTCGAGGTCGTGATCAGGATCGCGCCGCGGATGTTCGCGAGCAGCCACACGCTCGGCGCACGCACGCGCGCTTGGATGTTCTGCAGCGCGAGGTCGTCGGTCTCCCACGCGAGCTTGCGGCCGATCGCGGCCTCGACCGAGGCGACGTACTGCTTCGCCTGCGCGTCGACGTCGATCACGTGAAAATCCGCGCCGACGGCATCGGCGATCGTCTGCGCCGCGAGCTTCGTGATGCGGCCGGAGTTCTCCGTCGGTTGATACGCGCACGCTAACAACGCACCGACCGCGGCCTTCACAACTTCGCCGTTCGGTTTTTTCTCGATCACGTCGTGCAGCCGTTTGCACCACGGCAAGCGCTGGCGCACGCCGCCGGGGCCGAGCTCGACGAACGCGAGCTGTACGGCGGTCGCGACCAGCACCGCGCACGCGGCCGAATCGGCGCCGCCCGACAGCGAGATCACGTAGCCGTTCGCGCGCGACTTGCGGAGGTAGTCCCACAAGCCGAGCCCGACGGCGCGACCGAATTCTTCTTCGCGCAGCGACGCGCGGTCTTCCCACGTGCGCTCGCGCTGGCGCGGCGCTTCCGGCCGTTTGACGGGCCACTGAAACGGCACTTCGACGACTTGGTTTTCGGCGTCGTGGCGCGGGCGATGGCCGCCGCGCCGCATCTGATCGCGGCGATTGCCGTCGATATCGACGACCGCGCTCGACAGCTCGACGTCGTGGAACGTCAGCCGCGGGCCGCGCGCGAGCAATTCGCCGCCCGATGCGATCAGCCCGCCGCCGTCGTAGATCACGCGGCCGGCTTCGTTGCCGAGCAAGTTCGCATAGAGATACGCGACGGCGAACGCGCGCGAGCCTTCGATCACGAAGCGCTGGCGCACCGCGAACTTGTCGAACGCGAAGTGCGAGGCCGACGGATTGACGATGATGTCGACGCCGCGCAGCGCGAGATCGTTGCCGGGCCGATTCGCGACCCACGCGTCCTCGCAGATCTCGAAGCCGATGCGAATGTCGCCGACCTCGAACACGAGATCGCCGATCGGGAAGCGGCGCGTGGTGCCCGATTCGTCGGTGCGCTCGAGCACGTCGACTTCGCCGCGCGGCCATTCCTTGAACCAGCGCGGCTCGTAGTGAATGCCGTCGCCGGCGAGAAATTGCTTCGCGACGAAGCCGGCGATCTTGCCGTCGACGAGCAGCGCCGCGGCGTCGTAGAGCGCTTTCTCGTGAAAGATCGGCACGCCGACCGCGACGACCATGCCTTTGGTCAGCAACGCGAGCGCGTCGAGCTGCGCGAACGCCATGTCTTGGAGGCCGTCCATGTGGAACGCGTCCTCGCAGCCGTAGCCGGTGATCGCGAGCTCCGGCAGGCACAACACCGTCGCGCCCTCGGCGCGCGCGTGCTCGATCGCCATGCGCAGGTGCGCGAAGTTCTCGTCCCACGCGAACGGCGTTTGGTTCACACACGCGACCGCGACCTTGACCAGTCTCATCGGTTCACCTTTAGATGCTCGGCAAGTAGCGTAGCGGTGCTCGCGACGTGCAGGAAGTCGGAAGCCAGCGCGGCCGCTCGCGGATGCGAATCGGTCGTCGCGATCTGGCCGAACAGCCGGGTCGCGTGGATCCGCGCGAGCGAATCGCCCGGAAACAGCCCGTGCGTCGCGATCGCGTCGATCGCGACCGCGCCGGCATCGCGATAGGCCTGCGCCGCGTTGATCAGCGAGCCGCCGGTGCGGATCATGTCGTCGTAGATCACGACGCGCTTGCCGGCGACCTGCGCCGACACGCCGGTGACGTGCGTCTCGCTACCCGACGTGCGCCGCTTGTAGACGAACGCGGCGTCGACGCCGAGATCATATGCGAGCGACTCGACCCATTTGGCGCGGCCGGCATCGGTACACGCGAGGACGAAATCATCGCCGCCGAGCCGGCGCGCGGCTTCGATCACGAGATCTTTGGCGTAGACGTGGACCGGCCGGATGCCGCCTTCGAAGTAGTGCGCGATCGAGGCGACGTGCAAGTCGAGCAGGAACACCTGCGTGCCGCGCGATGCCTGCGGGATCGACGACAACAGCCGCGCGCGCGTCTTCGCGGTCACGATCTCGCCGCCGCGCGTCGAGCGCTCCATCGTCGAGTAGCCGAAGTACGGGATCACGAGGCGCACGCGATACGCGCCTTCGGTGACGAGGCCACACGCGAGGTCGTAGAGCGCGAGCGTTGCGGCATCGTCGATCGTGCCGCCGACCGCGATCACGTCGCGATCCGCCGGATCGGTCTCGATGCGGCAGTAATGCTCGCCGTCTGGAAACGTCTCGCGATGCACGTGACCGAGCTCCCAGCCGCTCGCGCGCGCGATCGCGTCGCCGAGGTATGCGTACGGCTCGGTCGCGAACACCAACGGGGTCATCGTGCCCTCGCCTTTGCGATCAGCTCGACCTTGCGCGCGTGCACGTGATCGTCGAGCCCGACGACATACGGCTGCGGGTTCAAGAATCGTTTGCTCCGCGGCGACAGCGCCGCGAGATCGGCCTGGCAGCGTGCGCGCGCGGCATCGAGATCGTCGACCGCGCCGACGCGACGACCGTCGCGCATCGCCGGCTGCAGCAGATCTTCGATCGAGTCGTAGCTCGGCACGCTCGCCGCCTGCGCGAGGTGCTCGATGTCGTGCAGCGCGACGGGCTCCACGAGCCCGCGCTCGCAATCGTAGATCGCGTCGCCGACGAGCGCGCCGGCTTTGCGCAATCGCTTGACGCCGAGCACGCCGGGATTCGAGATCTTGATCGGTTGCTCGCTGAGCTTGATCGCGTCGCGCCAGGTGCCGTGCTCGTCGCGACTCGCGCCGAGCTTGTAGATGCCGCCGAGCGCCGGCTGATCGTAGGCGGTGACGAGCTTCGTGCCGACGCCCCAGACATCGATGCGCGCGCCCTGATCGATGATGTCGCCGATCAGCACCTCGTCGAGATCGTTCGACGCGACGATCTTCGTGTCGGTGAAGCCGGCCGCGTCGAGCATGCGGCGCGCTTCGATCGACAGATGTGCGAGGTCGCCCGAATCGAGCCGGATGCCGCCGAGCGCGTGACCGGCCGCGCGCAGCTCGGTGCCGACCTCGATCGCGTGGCGAACCCCGACGAGCGTGTCGTAGGTGTCGACGAGAAACGTGCAGTTGCCCGGCATCGCGTGCGCGTACGTGCGAAACGCGTCGAGCTCGTCGGCGTGAAACATCACCCAGCTGTGCGCGTGCGTGCCGCGCACCGGCATGCCGAAGATCTTGCCGGCGAGCACGTTCGACGTCCCGGCGACGCCGCCGATGTACGCCGCGCGTGCGCCGCCGAGGCCGCCGTCGATGCCTTGCGCGCGCCGCAGGCCGAACTCGAGGACGGGCGCGCCACGCGCCGCCTGGCACACGCGCGCGGCCTTCGTCGCGACGAGCGTCTGGTAGTTGACCAGCGTGAGCAGCGCGGTCTCGACGAGCTGCGCCTGCAAGATCGGCCCGCGGACGCGGATCAACGGCTCGTGCGGAAACACGAGCGAGCCTTCGGGCACGCAATCGACGTCACACGCGAAGCGCATCGCGCCGAGGTGATCGAGAAACTCGCGCGGGAACAGCGGCGCGTCGTTGCTGTCGCGGAGCTCGGCCAGGTAACCGAGATCGTCGGGAGAAAATTTCAGCCGCTCGAGAAAGCCGAGCGCCGGCGCGATTCCGGCCGCGACGGCATAGGCGCCGCCAAACGGCGCCCGCCTGAACGTCAAGTGGAACACCGCCTCGCGGTCCGCAACGCCCGCCTTCCAGTAGCCGCAAGCCATCGTCAACTGGTACAAGTCGGTCAGGAGCGCCAGCGAACCGCCGTACACGTCGAGGCCGTTGGTCATCGTTATCGTGTATTGTGTACACTAAGTAACGCGATGTCAACGGATCAGGCTGTCATCATCTGGGGCGAGCTGCTCTGGGACATGTTCCCGGACGGCGCGAAGCTCGGCGGCGCCCCGACGAACGTCGCGTGGCACCTCGCACAAGCCGGCGGTTGGGCGCGCCTCGTCACGCGTATCGGCGATGACGAGCCGGGCAAGCGCGCGCTCGCCGAGCTCGAGGATCTGGTCGACACGTCGCTGGTGCAGATCGACCCGGAGCGCGCGACGGGCGAAGTCCAGGTCGCAGTGAACGATCGCGGCGAAGCGCGCTACCGGCTCGTCCCCGATCGCGCCTGGGAACGCATCGCGTGTAACGACGACGCGGTCGGCGCGCTCGGCGAGGCCAGCGTCGTGATCTACGGAACGCTCGCGCAGCGCACCGCGGCCGGGCTCGAAGGTTGGCGCGCCGCGATGAACGCCGCACACGGCCGCTGCCTCAAAGTCTGCGACGTCAACTTGCGCAAGACCGAAGGCCCGTCGGTCGCCGAGGGCGTCGCGGTGCTCGCCGCGCTCGAACGCGCCGACGTCGTGAAGGTCAACGACCACGAGCTGACCGCGCTCGCCGATTGGCTCGGCTGGAGCGATCCGATCGGCGAATTGCGCAAGCGACCGCGCGTGGTGGCGGTCACACACGGCGCGAACGGCTCGACGCTGTTCGGCGAATCGACCGCGATCGAGATCGCGGGCGTGCATGCGGCGGCCGGCGGTGACAACGTCGGCTGCGGCGATGCATATCTCGCGATCTTGGTGCATGGCATGACCCTCGGTTGGGACCTCGCAACGTCGGGCCACGCGGCATCGCGCTGGGCTGCAGCCGTCGCGGGTGTGCGCGGCGCGACTCCGCGGTTCGAAGCCTCGTTCATCGATGATCTCTTGGAGCTCGAAGCGGCATGACTGACGACAAGAAACCAGACCCGAAGTCCGACGACGCAGAACCCAAGGTCGAGAGCAAGACCAAGAAGAAGCTCGCGCCGGCGATGCCGAAAGGCCGTCAGCCCGACGCGTGGGATCTGATCGGCGCGTGGATCGCGAAGCACGGCGCACTGCCCGGCCTGCTCGCGATCACGGTCGCGGTGTTCTGCTTCCACTACCACGTGTTCACCGGCGAGAGCGCCGGCGACGATCTGTCGTTCCACTTCGCCGAGAGCGCGCGCCTCGCCGATTGCATTCGCCACCTCGACTTCGACTGGTGGAACCCGAGCGCGAACGGCGGCTACGCGTCGGCGTACTACTACCAGGTCATCCCGCAGCTCGCGTCGGCGCTGCCCGCCGCGATCTTCGGCCATCACCTGTTCTTCTTCCAGCTCAGCATCGTGCTGCCGATCGTGCTCGCACCGGCGGCGGCGTATCGCGGCATGCGCCTGATGGGCGCGTCGCCGTGGCAGGCGACGGCCGCCGCGTTCTGCGTCGGCTTCATGAACGGCGAGTCGCGCTGGGGCTCGGGCAACGCCGGCACGTTCAACGTCGGCCTCTACACGCAGACCTGGGCGCTGTGCTTCTTCCCGCTCGCGCTCGGTCACGGCGTCCGCTGGATCACCGAGAAGAAATCGCTCGCGCCGGCGATCGCATGGGGCGGCCTGGTGTTCTTGTGCCACCCGTTCGCGGGCATCTCGCTCGGCTTCTCTCTCGTGCTCGGATTCCTCGCGCGCTTCGCCGTGACGTGGCGGCTGTGGCTGTCGCCGACGATGCTCGGCGTGCTCGCGCTCTACTTGGGCGGCCTGCCGCTCGCCGCCGTCTTGGTGCTGGCGGTGATCCCGAACGCACCGGTGCTCGATAGCGCGCCGGCACTCGCGGTCGCCGGCGTCGTGTTGCTCGCGATCGGCGGCGTGTTGGTCTGGCGTTACCGCGGGCGCGAGGCGTCATGGAACCACCCGAGCGTGCAGCGCTTGCTCGGCGAGCTGCATCGCCTCGCGATCCTCGGCGGCGCGCTCGTCGTGACGACCGGCGCGATCTTGTTGCCGCTCGTGGTCGACAGCGAAGGCTTCGGCGGCTTCCCGCACCGCGTCGCCGACGAGATCGGTCCCGGCTTCGGCGGCCTGAGCCAGTGGTACATCCACGGCAAGATCTTCGACTTCGTGCCGAAGGACATGGGCGCGCGGATTCCGCTGATCACGTTCGCGCTGCCGATCATGATCGCGTTCACGATGTGGAAGCGCGTGTCGCTGACGCGCTGGCTGTGGACGCCCGGCCTCGTGTTCGCGCTGATGCTCGGGCTCGGCCCGCACCTCGGCCACCTCGGCAACGACATCTTCCCGCCCGTGCGGTTCTTGGGCGCGATGCAAACCGTGATGGCGATGGGCATCGGCGCCGGCGCCGTGATGCTCGGCCAATGGCTGTGGGACGCGCCGTGGGACAAGTGGCTCGCCGGCGGCAAGAAAGTTCCGAAGGTAAAGCCGGGCGAGGTCACACCGACGGTCTACGGCGCGCGCACGACGATCGCCGCGATCGCCGCATCGCTCGTCGTGTTCGTCGCGTATCCCGGCGGCAAGGCGCTGCTCAACAAGATCCACGTCATGGGCGATGCGCCGCAGAACTACCGCGACGAGATGCTGCAGCTCGCGGAGATCATGGCGAAGGGACCGCAGGGCCGCAAACAAGGCGGCCCCGGCGCCGAGAACCACTGGTGGAACCTGTTGCCGTACGCGTACGACCGCGTGCCCGCCGTGTTGCAGATGGGCGGCGGCGGTCTGCAGGCGAGCCCGAACTACGACTTCTTGTGGACCGTGCGCGACATCTCGAAGAACGCGTGGATCTACGACGCGCCGTACCTCGTGTTCCTCAAGAATCGCGCCGACAAGATGCCACCCGGCGAGACGATCGCGCAGACCGAGCACTACGAGCTGCGCAAGCTGCCGGTGCCCGGACTCGTGTCGCCGGCGCAAGTGCTCGGCGTGTTGCCGCCGGGATATCGCCCCGCGCCCGACGGCGTGCTCGAGCACGGCCAGCCGGGACATATCTGGGCCCTGCTGTGGGCGCGATCGGGCATGCCGCTCGACGATCAGATCCTCGCGTACGCCGGCTCGGGCTCGGCGACCGGCAAGCCGCAAGGCCACACGATCCGGTCGTGGCGGCAAGACTCGCCCGGCGATCAAGCGGACATCGTCGCCGAGATCGAGAACGACGGCCCGACGACGTACTGGGTGCACGAGAGCTGGCATCCGCGCTGGCACGGCTACGTCGACGGCAAAGAAGTGCGCGTGCGTCGCGTGACGCCGGACTTCATGGCCGTCGATACGCCGACCGCGGGCAAGCACACGATCGAGATGCGATTCGAGCGTCCGTTGTGGGCGTGGCTGGTGTGGCTGCTGTGGCCGGCGCCCGCGGTTATCGCGTGGCTGGTGTTGCGTCGTCGACGCGAGGCATCGGCACAACCAGCTTGAAGCTGGTGAGCTGCCACGGCGACGTCTTGGCCGTGCGCTCGAACCCGAAGATCGTACGCACGCCGCTCGCCCGCTCGAACTCGACGACGCAATCGAACGTCGCGCTCGTGCCGCCGATGCCGGTGCGCGCCTCGGTCACGCGCAGCACGCGCTTGTAGGCGCCGAGCACGAACGCGTGCTCTTGCTCGAGCTCGATGAAGCGATCGCGCGACTCGGCCTGCTGGAACACCGGCGCGGCCTCATCCCAGATCTTGCCGGTATTGCCATCGCGCAGCTGCTCGAGGATCGTCTCGACGCGATCGCGGACGTCGCACGTGCGGCGATTGCCGTTGTCCTTGCACGCGGCGACGCGCTGCTCGCGCTGCTCGCGCGTGATCTTGAGATCCGGCGGTAGCTCGAGGCCGACGCCGAGCAGCTTCCACACGCCCTGATCGAAGTGAAAGCTGATCGAGCCGCGGCACACGCCCTTCGCATACGCGGCGGTGATCGACACGCGGCCGACGCGACCGCCCGGCCCGCTCGTCACCAGCGTGTCGTTGATCGCGGTGACCTCGCGAAACGTGCCGACGGTCGCGGTCAGATCGGTCATGTCGTCGACGAAGCGCTCCTCGCGCACCATCTCTTGAAACCGCGGCGACGCGTGCTCGTAGACCTGCGAGATCGCGGCGCTGCCACGCGACAGCTGCTCGAGGATTTTTTCGGCGCTCGGCCGAAAATCGACGGTCTCGTCGGCGTTGATCTGGATCACGACGATCGCCGCGATCCACGCCGCGATCAGCACGAAGCCGAGCACGACGCTGCGGACGAGGATCGCACCGCGACGCGTTTTCGCGACCGCGGGCAACGCGCCGATCGATTCGCCCGCGCGCGTGACGGCATCGCCGAGCTTGCCGATGTTCGAGCCGACGAGCGGCACGCGCTTCGCGACATCGCCGAGCTTCGACACGCCCTCGCCGACCACGCCGATGCTCGCGCCGAGCACTTCGACGCCACCGCTGACCGCCGCGGTGATCGCCGCGCGTACGGGACCGCTCTTGATGTCGGCCGGCGTCGCGATCACGCGGCCGCTCGAGATCGGCGCCGATGCCGCGTCGGCGATCGGTTCGGGCGCCGCGTCGGGCTTCTTCGAATCGGGCACGCGCGATAATTATGTCAGGTCGGAGAAGAACCGCGCCACGAGGTTCTCCGCGACTTGTCGGCGATACGCCGAGGTCGAGCGAATGTCGTCGATCGGGGCGATCGCGGCTCGCAACGCGGTTCGCGCGGCCTCGGCGGCGGCGTGCGGCCGCAAGCCGACAACCGCGGCTTCGACCGCGGCGATCCGAATTGGCCGATCGGCGATCGCGCCGAGCGCGACGCGCGCCGATGCGACGGTGCCATCGATCACCTCGATCGCGGCCGCGCCCATCACTTTCGAGATCGATTGCGCGCGCCGCGTGCCGACTTTGCGCCACGCGAGCTGGGCGTGTTTGCTCGGCGACGGCAGGTGCGCCGCGACGATCAGCTCGTCGGCGGCGAGCGCGGTCTTGCGATAGCCGACGCAGAACTCGCGATACGGCACGCGCCGTAAGCCGCGCACCGATGCGAGCTCGAGCTCGGCGTCGAGCGCGAGCAGTGCCGGCAAGCTGTCGCCGACCGGCGAGCTCGTGCCGACGTTGCCGCCGAGCGTGGCGCGCGCCTGGATCTGCAGCGCGCCGATCTCGCGCGCGGCGTTCGCGAGCGGCGCCCAATGCGCGACGATCGCGGGATCGCGCTGGACGTCGAGCCACGTCGTGCCCGCGCGGATCGTGACGCCGCGCTCGGTCTCGGCGATGCCCGTCATCCCCGGCACGCGCCACAGATCGACGATGCCGACCGGCACGCGCTTGTGCTTCGCGTCGACCATCAGATCGGTCGCGCCGGCGAGCTTCATGTAATCGGGATGCGCCGCGATCATCTCGGCGGCTTCTTCGATCGAGCGCGGGCGCAGATAGTCGGTCACGACAATTCTCGGACCGCTTCGATCACTGCATCGACGATCAGCTGATAGCCGGTGCAGCGACAGATATTTCCGGCGAGCAGCTCGCGCACGCGCGCGCGCGCGTCACTCATATCCGGACCGTCGATCAACTTGTGCTCGACGACGTGCGACGCGCAGACCGCGATGCCCGGCGTGCAGATGCCGCATTGCGCACCGCCGCAGCGGAGCAGCGCGCGTTGGACCGCGTTGAGCACGTCGCCGTTCGCGAGGCCTTCGACGGTGGTGACGGTGCGGCCGTGACATTGCCCGGCGGCGACCATGCACGAGTTCGCGACCTCGCCGTCGAGCAGCACCGTGCACGCGCCGCATTCGCCTTCGCCGCAGCCTTCTTTCGTGCCGGTCAGCCGCAGATCATCGCGCAGCACGTCGAGCAGGCGCTTCCACGGATCGACGTCGACCTCGTGCGCGACGCCGTTGACCTCGATCTTCACGACGCGCTCCACGCGCGCGAGATCGATTCGGGCGAGATCGGCAGCGCGTCGCAGGCGACGCCGAGCGCATCTTCGACCGCGTTCGCGACCGCCGCCGCCGGGCCGTCCATCGGAATCTCGCCGACGCCTTTCGCGCCGCTCGGCCCGAACGGATACGGCACCTCGACGGTGATCGTCTCGAGCTCGGGACAATCGGCGAACGTCGGCACGATGCAGTTCGTCATCGTCGCGTTCGCGACCTTGCCGTCCTTGTAGAGCACGTTCTCGAGCAGCGCCCAGCCGAGCGCCTGCAACGTGCCGCCTTCGATCTGGCCTTTGACGATCATCGGGTTGATCGCCTTGCCGACATCGACCGCGTGCACGCAGCGCTCGATCGTGACCTCGTACGTATCGACGTCGACCGCGACATCGACGAGGCACGCGGCCCAGCCGTAGACCGGATACGCCGAGCCGGTGTACGTCGCGTCATCGAACGAGATGCCCGGCGGCGGCTCGTATTGCTTCGTCACTTCGAGCACGCCGTCGTTCGCCGCCAGGTGCTCGCGCAATTCGGCGGCGCATTTCTCGACCAGGCCGCCGACGACCATGCACGTGCGGCTCGCGACCGTCGGGCCGCTGTCGGGGACGAGCGACGTCTTCGGCTCGATCACGCAGATCCGCTCGGGCTCGACGCCGAGGCCCTGCGCGGCGATCTGCGTGAAGATCGTCAGCGCGCCCTGGCCGATGTCGGTCGAGCTCGAGCGCACTTCGAAGCGACCGTCGGGCAACGCGGCGAGCGTGCACTTGCCGGCGAGCCGCTGCTCGCCCGAGCCGGTGAAGCCGGCGCCGTGAAAATAGAACGCGACGCCGCGGCCGCGCTTCTTGCGATCGGTCGACACCGGTTTCGCGCCGAGCCTCGCTTCGATCGCGGCGATCACTTCATCGGTGCCGACCGAGAACCCGAGCAGCTGGCCCGTCGACGTGGTGTCGCCGCTGCGCAGCGCGAGCCGCTTGCGCAGCGCGAGCGGATCTTCACCGCGCAGGCGCGCGAGCTTCTGGATCTGGCGCTCGTACGGAAACGTCGTCTGCGGCGCACCGAAGCCGCGAAACGCGCCGTGCGGCGGATGGTTCGTCGCGACCACGCGGCCGCGCACGCGCACGACCGGGCAGCGATACGGCCCCGCGGCATGCAACACGCCGCGCGACAGCACGACGGGCGACAGCGTCAGATACGCGCCGCCGTCCATGACGCAATCGACATCGATCGCGACGATCTCGCCACTCGCATCGACCGCGAGCCGATGGTGCGTGAACGCCGGGTGGCGCTTCGTCGTCGCCGCGAGATCTTCGTCGCGATCGTACGTCATCTTGACCGCGCGACCGACCTTGCGAGCCAACACGGCGACGTGCGCCGCGAGCATCGACGGATACTCTTCTTTGCCGCCGAAGCCACCGCCGGTGACAGACTGCGTGATCACGACATCGTCGGGCCCACAGCCGAGCAATACCTTCATCGCCTTGTGCACGTAATACGGGCACTGCATCGAGCCGACGATGTAGCAGCGGCCGTCGTCGGCCCACTCGGCCATCATCGCCTGCGGCTCGATGTACATCTGCTCTTGCGGCGACGTGTAGTAGTTCGAATCGATCACGTGCGCGGCACGTGCGATCTCCGATTCGAATTCGGCGTCGGTCGCGTGGCCTTTGCGGATCAGGAACTGCTTGAAGATGTTGTCCGCGCCGTAGAGCACGACCTTCGTCGCGAGCGAATCCTCGACGGTGAAGATCGCCGGCAGCGGCTCGATCTTCGGCTTGAGCGCGCGCATCGCCGCGAACGCCAGCGCGCGCGTCGGCGCGGCGACCAGCGCGAGCGCTTCGTCGTGATGCATCACGATGCCGCCGATCGGCACGAGCGCCGGCTGATCGTCTTCGATCAGCGCGATCGCGTTCTTGCCGGGAACGTCCGCGGCCGTCGCGACCACGACCTGCGACCAGTCGAAGCTCGGATCGCGATCGAAGCCGACGAGCGTGCCGTGTGCGACATTCGACCGCACGGTCGCGCCGTGCCACGCAGCCGGTGCATCGAGGTCGTCGAGGTAGCGCGCCTGCCCCGTCACTTTCGCGACGCCGTCGACGCGCGGCAACGACGAGCCCACGGGGCGATGCATCGGCGGATTTAGGCTCAGCGTCGGGAAAATGGCAAGCGCAAGCGCGAGACCGCCTCGCGGAGGTTGTCGATGCTCGCGACCGACAGCACGCCCGCGGTACCGGTCTCGAGCGCGGCCTCGCCCAACGTCCCCAAGAAATTCGCGCGCGCGGCGCCTGGATCGCCCGGCGTCGCGAGCATTTCGACGGTCAGCACGCTCGGGGTATCCGCCGCGGCGATGTTCCAGTCGTAGAGCGTCGTCGGCAACGTCGGCAGCTGGATCGGCGAGCCGCCGCCCGCGACGACCCATTCCCACTTGTGCATGTCGCTGGTGCGCTGCGCGGTGACGATCGTGAACGCGACGTTGGGCTGGATTCCGGCGTTCGCCGTCGTCCACGACACTTGCTGCACAGACGGGTCGTACGCCGGCACGATGGAGAAATCACCGAGCCGGTGATCGCCCCAGTCACCGACGTACGTCTCGCCTTGTCCCCACTCGAACATCGAGTGCGCGGTGTTGCCGACGGTGAGCTCGCCGCCGACGACGTCGGTGAGCGTGCCGAACGCCGGGGCGTTGCGCGTGACCGTCGGCGGCGTGCCGGCGGCCGCGAGCTCGGCCGACGAATAGGTCTGACCGAGCGGCGAGTTCAGCGTGTCGGTCATCTCGAGCGTGCCCGGGTCGGTGAAGTTGTCCCAGGTGTACGTGCGCTGCGCGGCGGACCCATACGTCTGGCCGACCAAGCTCAGGTTCGCGGTCGAGATCGTCTGGTTGGCGATGAAGAACGATTGCTGCGCCTGGAGATTGCCGTCGAGCGCGACGACCTCGATGTCCTGCGGACCGTTGCAGTCGACGAACTCGGTGCCGCTGCCACTGACCGACGCCGGGAATGCAGCGAGCACGCTGACCGTCAACGTCGTGGTCCCGCACGTCGTCGCGACGTGATAGGTCGTGTACGGGCTGATCGTCGGGATCGTGAAGCTCGCCGTGATCGCCGGGCCGCCTTCCGCCAGCACCACGTGATCTCCGGGTTGCACCATCGACCACGTGACCAGCTCGTCGGGATTGCCGACCGTGGCCGGCGGGATGATCACGGTGATGAAGCCGCCGGTGCCGACCACGCCGGTCGCCGTGCCGGTCGAGTCGGTCGTCGCGGTCGTGTTGAGCGTCGAATCCGCGCCCTGGAAGTACACGGTCAGTCCGAGCTTGCCCGTGCCGCCGACCGTGACCGTTACCGATGCCGAGCCGGCCGCGCCGCCGTCTTGGCCCGTCGCATCGCTCGTCGCATCGTGCTGCGGCGGTGCATCCGCGATGTGTTTCACACCGTTGTTGCTGTTACACGCGACGAGAACCACTCCCACAAAGGCTAGACGTCCGAGCATGGCCAATTAAACCAGATACGATGCCGCGATGCGTATGCGAATGGTCGCCGGTCGCACGGTTGCCGCGATCGGGCTCGGCGATGTGAGCTTCGCACGTGCGACAGCGCGCAATCACGACCCCGCCGAGGTCGTGCGGCGCGTGCACGATGCGCTCGAGCTGTCGGTCGACGTGATCGACGTCGCAGACGAGCCCGATGCGCTGCGCGCGGTCGGCGATGCGATCCGTTCGCTGCGCGCGCGCGACCGCGCCATCGCGATCACGACCGTCCGGCTTCCGGACCTTCGGGCGATCGCGTTCGTGCAAGAGCAGATCGAAGCGAACCTGCGCGCGAGCAAGCTCGACGTGCTGCCGCTCGTGCAGCTGCCGCTGCGCGCCGCGCATCTGGCGCGCCTCGAATGGCCCGAGCTGCTGTTCGCGCTCGAGCGCATCGCGCGCGAAGGCAAAGTGATGGCGTGGGGAATCGCCGTGCATCGCGACGATGTCGGCGACGGCAGCGATGCCGGCGCTGCGCCGCCAGAACCACCGCCCGATCCGCTCGGGCTGGCCGGGTTCACGACGACGAGCTCGGGCTTGTTCGTGCCGAGCGTCGCGCCGCCGACGACGGCGCCGAAGCCGGTCGCGCCGCTCGCACATCCGCTCGCGCTGCCGCTCGCCGCGTCGCTCGCGATCGACTTCTCGCTGTGCGACCGCACGTTCGATCCGGTGCTCGCCGCGCGCTCGTCGCACGCGATCCTGGCGCATCGCCCGCTCGCCGGCGGCGCGCTCGCCGGCCGGCTCGGAACCGGTGCCGTGCTCGCGCGCAATGACGATCGCCGCGACGCCGACGCCGATGCGATCGCGATCGCCGTCGCGAAGCTATCGCGGCTCGTGCGCGATCCGCCGCCCGCCGCACGTGCGACCGAAGCCGCCCGCGCGATCACCGAGACCACGAGGCGTCCCGATCACGTCGAGTGCGCGACGCTCGCCGAGCTCGCACTCCGCTTCGTGATCGATCGCGGCGCGATCGCGTTGCCGCGCATCGTGCGGCGCGAGGATCTTATTGAAGCGATCGCCGCGGGATCGGCTCCGCCGCTCTCGGCTGGATACCTGAACATAGATCCAGTACCATCGCCTGCGTGAAGTCACGGCCGACGGCGAACCCGACGAATCGCTTCCACAGCGTCGGCGTCACGTACGAAGACGGCGATGCGCCACCGCCCTCGACGATGACGCTGATCGACGACAAGTCGCGGTCGATCATCGCGACGAACGACTCGCCCGACATCGGCTTTCGCTGGAGCGTGAATCCGTATCGCGGATGCAGTCACGCGTGCGCGTACTGCCTGAGCGGCGATACGCCGATCTTGCTCGGCGACGGCCGCACGCGTCGACTCGACGAGCTCGCGGTCGGCGACGAGATCTACGGCACGCGGCGCGAAGGCGACTACCGCCGCTATCGGCGCACGAAAGTGCTCGCGCACTGGAACACGCGCAAGCCGGCGTTCCGCATCCGGCTCGCGGATCGCACCGAGCTCGTCGCGAGCGGCGATCATCGATTTCTCACCGAGCACGGCTGGAAGTTCGTGATGCCGAACGCGCCGCCGTTTCAGCGGCCGTTTCTCGCACTCGGCGACGCGATGCTCGGCACCGGCGCGCGCCGCGCGTCGGCAACTCGCGAGCTCGGCGGCATCGCAAACCGCGACGTCGTGCGCAGCGACGCGGCCGGCCTCGCGGAGCTGGCTTCCGAGCCGCGGCGCTTTCGCGTGCGCCGCTCGTCCGTGATTCGCGAGCGCGAGCTCGACGGCCAAGCGATTCGCACCGAGCGCGATCTGAGGATCGTGTCGATCGATGCGCTCGGCGAGCGCGACCTGTTCGACATCACGACCGGCACCGGCGACTTCATCGCGAACGGCATCATCAGTCACAACTGCTTCGCGCGACCGTCGCACGAGTACCTCGATTTCGGTGCGGGCACCGACTTCGATACGAAGATCGTCGTCAAGCGCGACGCGCCCGCGCTGTTGCGCGAAGCATTCGACAAACCGTCGTGGCGCGGCGAGCTCGTGATGTTCAGCGGCGTGACCGATTGCTATCAAGCCGCCGAGGCCGAGCTGCAGCTGACGCGGCAGTGCCTCGAAGTTTGCCTCGAATATCGCAACCCGGTTTCGATCATCACGAAGAGCGCGTTGATCGAGCGCGACGTCGACCTGCTCGCCGCGCTCGCGCGCGAAGCGGGCTGTCACGTCGCCGTGAGCTTGACGTGGGTCGATGCCGAGCTCGCGCGTGCGATGGAGCCGTGGGTGCCGTCGCCGGAGCGGCGGCTCAAAGTGATCGAGCGACTCGCGGCCGCAGGTGTGCCGGTCGGCGTGATGTGCGGACCGATCATTCCCGGCCTCAACGACGACCAGCTCGTCCGCGTGCTCGAGCGCGCGCACGCTGCCGGCGCGCAGTACGCGGGCTGGGTGCTGTTGCGCTTGCCGGGCGCGGTCGCGACGGTCTTCGAAGAACGCGTGCGCGCCGCGTTTCCGCTCGCCGCCGACAAGATCTTGCACCGCATTCGCGAGACGCGCGGCGGCGATAAGCTCTACGACCCGCGCTTTCACGTGCGCGGCCGCGGCGAAGGCCCGTACGCGCAGACGATCGCCGCGATGTTCGACGCCACCGTGAAGCGGCTCGGCCTCGACAAGCGCGACGAGCGTTTCGTGCAACACGGCGAGACGCGATTTCGCCGGCCGAAGGGCCAGCTCGATCTGTTCTAACGCTTGTGCTCGCGCAGCCAGTCGCGCGCTGCGGCGAGCACGTCGGGTGCAGACAGCGCCGCGAGCTCGGTCTCGGCGGCTTTGGCGGAGGCGACCGCCGCATCGCGCTTGCCTTCGTCCCACAACACGCCGGCGATACCGAGCTCCGCTTGTGCGGCTGGGATGCCGAGCTTGGCCTTGCGATTGCCGTCGCGCGCGCGCGTGAGATCGGCGATCGCGTCGGCGTCGCGATGCACGGCGTGCTCGGCGCGGCCGCGCGCGTCGTAGAACCCGAACAGGATCGGCAACGGCGCGCCGCCGAGCTTCTCGAACACGTCGACGCCTTGCGATAGATCATCGACCGCTTCGCCATAGTCGTGGCGGAGATACGCGTCGAAGCCGAGCGCGCCGTAGACCCGGGCGACGTCGGGGTGCAGATGGCCGAGGACTTTTTCGCGAATCGCGAGCGCGCGATGCCACAGCTCGCGCGCGTGCGCGTGATCGCCGATCTCGGCGACGACCAACGCTTCGTTGTTGAGCACGTCGGCGACGTCGACGTGATCGGGGCCGTGCAATTCGATCGCGAGCGCGAGCGCCTCTTCGTACGTGCGAATCGCGTCGTCGGTGCGGTCGAGCGCGCGATACACGTTCGCGAGATCGAGCAGCCCGGTGGCGAGCATCGTTCGATCGTTGCCGGGATCCTTGCGGAAC
>DASXEF010000474.1:0-5038 GCA_036490255.1 Kofleriaceae bacterium | reverse complement strand
GAAGCTGCTCTACGCGTTCGCCGAGGCGACGGTTCCGAAGATCACCGTGATCACGCGCAAGGCGTACGGCGGCGCGTACGACGTGATGGCGAGCAAGCACATCCGCGCCGACGTCAACGTGTCGTATCCGGCGGCCGAGATCGCCGTGATGGGCCCCGACGGCGCCGTCAACATCGTGTTCAAGAGCGAGCTCGACAAGATCGCCGATCCGGCCGCGAAGGCCGAGGCGCGCGCGCGGTTCACCGAGGATTATCGCGAGACGTTCGCGAACCCGTACAAGGCGGCGTCGCTCGGGTACATCGACGAGATCATTCGGCCGCGCGACACGCGGTGGACGATCGTTCGCTCGCTGCGCATGCTCGGTAACAAGCGACAGGCGAATCTGCCGCGCAAGCATGGCAACATTCCCTTGTGAGGTGTTGGCCGGCCGTCTTGTTCGTCGTCGCGTGTCACGCGTCGACGGTGCCGACCCGGCCGTTGCCGCCCGACGCGTACTCGCATTACCTCGCCGGTCAGCTCGCGGCGTATCGCGGCGACTGGGCGATCGCCGCCGACGAGCTCACCGCGGCGGCGTTGGCGGCGCCGGATCAGCCGGTGTTTGTCGTCGAGCTCGCGCGTGCGCTCGCCAAGGCGAAGCGCGAGCCCGAAGCGATCGCCGTGCTCGCGAAAGCGCGCGACGAGTGGCCGAAGCATCCCGAGGTCTGGCTCGCGTCGGGCGACTTGCTCGTCGAGACCGACAAGCCCGGCGCGATCCGCGCGTACTCGCGCGCGATTTCGCTCGAGCCCGACGACGAGCACGCGTACCTCGGGCTCGAGAAGCTGCAGGTCGACGACGCGATCGCCGCCGAGCGCACGCTGCGCTCGTTGATCGCGCACGTGCCGGCGTCGGTCGACGGCCACTATCACCTCGCGCAACGACTGCGGCTCGCCGGCGATGATCAGGGCGCGATGGCCGAGCTGCGCATCGTGCTCGAGCACGATCCCGATCAGATCGACGCGCGACTCGATCTCGCGCGGCTGCTGCGCATTCACGGCAAGCTCGACGACGCGGTGATGCAAACGCGCAGCGCGTTCGATCGTGCCGGCCAGCCGCTCGATATCTCCGAAGAGCTGTTCTGGCTGTTGTGCGAAGCCGACGACAAGCAAGGCGCGATCGATTTGCTCACGCTGCTCGACGACGATCACAGCGACGCCGACGCGCTCGCGATGGTCGAGCGCTTCGACATCGGGCTCGGCCGCTTGCCGGAGGCGAAAGCCGTCGTCGCGCGCATCGCGACGATGGACGCGAACGCCGGCGTGATCGCACGCGCCGCGCTCGAGAGCGCGACCGGCGAGCTCGGCGCGACCGGCGAGCCCGTCGCCGTCGCGACCGCGTCGAGCGTGGCCGACGGCTCGCCGAGCTTCGTCGCGGCGCGCAAGATCGCCGGCGACGCGCTCGTCACCGCAGGCAAGCCGCAGCGCGCGCTCGAGGTCGTCGCGCCGGCGCGTGCGGCCAAGCCCGACGATGCCGAGCTCGCGTTCATCGCGGCCGTCGCCACCGTCGATTCCGGCGGCTCGCCGGCGCAAGCCGAGGCACTCGTCGCCGGCGGCGATCTCGCGCATCAGCTCGTGCAGGCGCGGCTCGCCGATCACGTCCACGATACGAAAGGCGCGCTCGCGATCCTGATCCCGATCGTGCGCGCGCATCCGCACGACGTCACCGCGCTCAACCTCGCCGGCTACTTGCTCGCTGACTCCAAGCAGCACCTCGACGACGCCGAGGCGTACTTGAAGACCGCGCGCGAGCTCCAGCCGGGCGATCCGGCGATCCTCGACAGCTGGGGTTGGCTGCAGCTGCAGCGCGGCCGCACGCGCGACGCGATCAAAGCACTCGATCAAGCGTCGCGATTCGCGCCGCGCGAGCCCGAAATCCTGCTGCACCTGGCGACCGCGTGGGCCGCCGACAACGTGCCGAAGACCGCCGCCGAGCTGCTCGCAAAAGCCGTGGCACTTCACCCGCCTGCCGACGTGCAGCGCCGGATAGATGACCTGCGAAAGGCCCTGGTGATACGATGATCGCGATGAAGCGAGCTGTCGTCGCCGTGATCCTGTTCGCCGCCGCGTGCAAGTCCGGCCCGTCGAAGGACGATTGCAGCAAGCTGCTCGATCACCTGGTCGATCTCGAGTTCAAGAAAGCCGGTGCGGCCGCGACGAGCGACGCGATGCGCGGCGAGATCACGAAGGCGAAGGGCCAGGTCACGTCGAACGTCGCCGACACGTTCATGAAGACGTGCACCGAGAAGATGTCGAAGACGCGCGTGACGTGCGCGCTCGCGGCCGCCGAGCTCGAAGGCGAAGGCAGCGTCGCGAAGTGCGACGACGCGAAGTAGCCTAACCGAGCGCTTCGATCACCGCGGCGGCGACGCGCTCGCCGACGGCCGGCGACGCCGTCGCACCGTGACCGCCGAGCCCAGCGGCCCACACGAGCCACGGCTTGCTCGGATCGCGTCCGAGCTTCATCTTGCGATCTTCGGTGAACGCGCGCTGACACGCCCAGCGCCGCGTGATCGGCGCACCGGCGAGCATCGAGTCGGCCTCGTCGAGTAACTTGCGCAAGTGCGCTTCGCCGACGAGATCCGGATCTTGATGGCCCGGCGCCGACAACGCCGAATCGCACGGCGATGCGACCACGCCGTTGGCGTCGCGCCGCATGTACATCTCGCCGGCACCGAGGTGCCAGAGCCAGGGCGTCGGCGGTGCGGCGTCGTCGTCGAGCACGAACACGTGGCGCTTGAACGCCTGTAGCGGCTCGCCGACGAGCTCGCCGGCCCACGCACCGCTCGCATCGACGACGACGCGCGCGGTGATCGAGCCGCGCGGCGTGATCAAGGTGGGTCCGTCGAGCCGCTGCACCGGGCAGCCGAGCTCGATGCGCAGGTTTTTCGTGTACACCGCGAGCAGGGCGGCGATATCGATCGTGCCGTCGCTCGGTACGTGCATCACCCGCACGCTGCGCAGCTCCGCGAGCTGCGGCCAGCCCGGCGAGATCAGCTCGCTGGGGCTGCCCATCACGACGGCGACGTCGAAGCGTTTCGCGCGCTCGGCGTACGCGTCGGCATGCGTTGCGTCGTCGAAGCTGTACAGGCCGCCGCTCGGCTGCCAGACCGGCATTTCGCGGATGAGCTGCGCACCACGCACCGTCAGCGCGGTCGTGTGGTCTTCTTCGGCGATCTGGCGGCCCAGCCCGGCCGATCGTCCGCTCGCGTAGCGGCCCAGGCCGACTTCGCGCTCCAGCACGATCGCGCTGGTCACGCCGCGCCGGGCGAGCGCCCAGGCGGTCGCCGCACCGGCAAACCCGGCCCCGACGATCACGACGTCCGCGGATTGCGGCAACGCGTTCACCGATCGCTTGTAGCCCATTGACCGACGGGCTGCACTCTCGGCAGACTGCAAACATGCCGCGGCTGCTTCGCCTCGACACCGGAAACGAGATCGGGACCATCACGGACGCTCAACAAGCGTTCCTCGTCGCTCAGCTGGAAAGCGAGAACGACGACGACGACTTCTTGATCGATCGCGACACGCTCGATCTACTGTCAGACAACGACGCCGATCCCGAGCTGTTGACGATGCTCGAAAAAGGCCTCGACGGCGACGAAGATATGAGCATCACGTTCGAAGCGTGAGGCCCTGCTGTCGCAGGTGACGCTCGGTCGCACTGGGCGTGTCAGCACGCCTTGTTGGCGCGGTTTGCGCCGCGATGCTTCGCTGGTGGGATGCGTCTTCGATGGCTCGTTCTTGCCGCGGTCACGTGCACGGCCTGGCGCACGGCGTGGGGCGCGCCGGTCCCGCCGCTCGCAGCGTCGGTGAGCCTCGGCCCGCTGTGGTTCGCCGACCCGCAATGCCGTGCCGCATTTCCGGGGGCGAGCGAGGTCTCCGGCGCGAAGCTCGAGCAGCTCGACGCGTGTCTCACGCGGCTCGATCTGCAACCGAGCGATCGCGCCGAACCGCTCGACGATCACGTCGCGTACACGTACGACCCGGGCTTCGAGGTCGAGACCACGCTCGTCGACGGCAAGCTCGCGGCGATCTCGTACTTGCTCGCAGGCCGTCCGACGATCAGCGCGGTCGCACTCGAGCAGCTGCGCGACGGCGGCTCGCTCGCGATCCCGCGCGGTCACGCGTGGGCGGAGGTCTGCATCGACGACCTCGGCGCCGTCACGAGCCACGCGATTCGCGAAGCGAGCTCGCCGGCAAGCGCACGTGCCGCCGAGGCCGCGATCGCGCGATGGGATTTTGCGCCGTTTCGAATCGGCGCGCGCGGGGTCGCCGTTTGCGCGCTCGAGCAGCTGCGCGCCGGCCGCGGCCTCGAGGGCCCACTGCCGATCACGCCACCGGGCGACGAGCTCGTGATCGCGAGCGATCAGCTCGTGCGCGTGTCGGGCGACAAGTACATCGTGCCCGACGACGTCAGCAAGGTGCAGATGATGCGCAACGGCTGGGATCAGGTCGAGCCCGCGATCGAGCTCTGCATCGATGCCGACGGCGCCGTCGAGACCGAGCAGATCGTGCACTCGTCGGGGCTCGCCGGCTACGACGCAAAGATCGGCTACTCGGTACAGACGTGGCGGTTCAAGCCGTTCCTCGACGGTGGTCACGCGGTCGGCGTCTGCACCGTCGTGCACTTCGTTTACACGCAGACGTACTAGCGCGGCGTGCTAGCGTTCGGGCATGTCCACCGTCGGCAGGCTTCATCGCCGCAGATACTCGCTCGCCGAGTATCTGGTCGAAGAAGACATGAGCCCGAAGCTCAAGCACGAGTACGTCGACGGTGAGATCATCGCGATGGCGGGTGGAACGCCCGAGCATGCAGCGTTGTCGATGGCGATCGGCATCGAGCTCGGCGGACAGCTGCGCGCCGGTTGCCGTGTGTATTCGTCGGACCTACGGATCTGGATCGATTCCGCGCAGCTCGGCACGTACGCCGATGCGGCGATCGTCTGCGATCCGATCGCGCGCCATCCGGCGGCGTCGTCGTTCGTCACGAATCCAGTGCTTG
>DASXEF010000422.1:0-8676 GCA_036490255.1 Kofleriaceae bacterium | reverse complement strand
CGATCATACGGCGCACGCGCTCGCGGCGGCGCTCGCGTGATGCGCACGCTCGCGCTACCGGCCGGTAAGTCCGCGCGCGAATGGGGTCGCGTCCACGGCGAGTCGTTCCGCGGCGAGATCCACGCGCTCGCCGAGATCCGCGCGTATCTCTGCACGCGGGTCGGCGGGTTCAAGACGCGCGACCAGGTGCTCGCCGCGGCGACCGCACACCTGCCGGTGCTCGAGAGCTTCGATGCGGCACTGCATGCCGAGCTCGTCGGCATCGCCGAAGGCGCGGCGATCGATCCGGCGTTGATCGTCGTCGCAAATCACTACACCGACCTGCGCGATCTCGATCCCGATCCGAGCAACTGGCGTCCCGCCCCGACGCGCGACACCGCGGAGGCGATCACGAAGCCCGAGCGCGGCGCCGACTCGCTCGGCGGCGACGGCTGCAGCGTGATCTATGCCGAGTCGCCGACCGGCAAGCTGCTCGCACAGACGTGGGACATGCACGCGACCGCGATTCCGTACGTGATGACGCTCGACGTGCCCGAGTCGCCGGCCGGTCCCGCGGCGAAGCTGCTCACCGTCACCGGCTGTCTCGGCATGGCCGGGATGAACGCGGCGCACGTCGGCATCGCGATCAACAATCTGTACTCGACCGACGCGACGCTCGGCATCGTGTGGCCGGCGATGGTGCGCCGCGCGCTGCAGCAACGCACCGCCGCCGCCGCGCGCGACGTGATCATGCAGAGCCCGATCGGATCCGGCCACCACTATCTCGTCGCCGATCGCACGGCCGCATTCGCGATCGAAGCGTCCGGCACGCGTCGCAAGGTCATCTTCAACGGCGGCGCGAGCTACTGCCACACCAACCATTGCTTCGACGGCGATGTCGCCGCGCGCAGCAAGGTCCCGCCGGCATCGACGACGTACGACCGCATGAAGTGGCTCGAAGCCGACACCAAGCGCGCGCCCGTCGCCGATCTCGCCGACGCATGGCACCGGCTCGGCAGCGAAGACGGCTGGCCGCGCAGCATCTGTACGAACATGGCGACGCCCGAGTCGCCGCACGGTGCCGCGACGTGCGGCGCGGTCGCGATGAACCTCACGACCGGCGAGATCTGGACCCAATCCGGGTTCATTCACAACGTCGATGCCAACAGGGACGTAGTCCATTAACGCAACTTCGATCGCGCAACTCGCCGAGATCGTTCGGTGCGCGAGGGACGGACTAAAGTGAGCGACTATCCCTTCTTCTTCACCTGGACCGCGCAACACGGCGCCAAGGCGCTCGAGCTCACCGGTGGCGACGGCGCGTGGTTCACGACCAAAGGCGGCGATCGCTGGCTCGACCTCGGCGCGCTGAGCTATCAGGTCAACGTCGGTCACGGCGAGCGCCGCATCGTCGATGCGATCAAGCGCCAGGCGGACGAGCTGTGCATCTCGGCGCCGAACGCGATCTATCCGGCGAAGATCGAGCTCGCGCGACGGCTACTCGAGCTCGCCGGACCCGAGTTCGAAGGCGGTAAAGTCTTCTTCACGCTCGGCGGCGCCGAAGCGAACGAGAACGCGATCAAGATCGCGCGGCTCGTCACCGGTCGGCTCAAGAACATCGCGCGGTATCGCAGCTATCACGGCGCATCGATGGGGGCGCTCGCGCTGACCGGCGATTGGCGCCGGCCGGCCGCCGAGCCCGCGCTCGCCGGCGGGATCCACGTGCAAGACTGCTACTGCGACCGCTGTCCGTTCGGCAAGACGCTCGCGACGTGCGCGCGCGAGTGTGCGACCAACATCGGCGATGTCATGCAGCTCGAAGGGCCGCGCTCGATCGCCGGCGTGTTTCTCGAGCCGGTGCCGGGCGCGAACGGCGTGCTCGTGCCGCCGCCCGAGTACTGGCCGCTCGTGCGCGCGGCGTGCGATGCCGAGGGCGCGCTGCTGATCGCCGACGAGGTGCTCACCGGGTTCGGGCGCACCGGCACGCCGTTCGGCTTCCAGCACTGGGACGTCGCCCCCGACATCATCACGTGCGCGAAGGGCCTCGCGTCGGGCTACGCGACCATCGGCGCCGTGATCGTCCATCCGCGCATCGCCGCGCACTTCGAGCAACACGTGCTCGCGTGCGGCCTGACCTATTACGCGCATCCGCTGGCGTGCGCCGCCGCGCTCGCGACGCTCGACGTCTACGCCGAGGACAAGTTGTTCGCGAACGCCGCTGCACTCGGCCCGATCCTGCGCCGCGAGCTCGACGCGATCGCCGCCAAGCTCGACGCGAAGTCGTTCGTGCGCGGGCTCGGCTTGCTCGCGGTGCTCGAAGTCGAAGCGCCGCTCGCGCAATGGCAAGCGCTCGGCGCGGAGCTCGCGGCCAAGAAGCTCTCGCTGCACGTCGACGGTAAACGCGGCACCGCGATCTTCGCGCCGCCGCTCTGCATCACCGAACAAGAGCTCGTCACGGGCGTGCGCGCGTTCGGCGAGGCCGCTATGGTGGCGTTTCGATGATCGGCAAACACGGTAACAAGGTCCGCGCGTCGATCGCCGAAGCGCTCGCGCCGCTCGAGGACGGCATGACGATCCTCGTCGGCGGCTTCGGGTTGTCGGGAAATCCCGAAGCGTTGATCAAAGGTGTCGTCGAGCGCGGCGTCCGCGAGCTGACGCTGGTCTCGAACAACGCCGGCAATCTCGGCAAAGGTCTCGCGACGTGGCTGCGCGCCGGCATCATCAAGAAAGTGATCTGCAGCTACATCGGCAACAACGAGGATCTGCACACGCGGATGGCGTCGGGCGAGGTCAAGGTCGAGATCACGCCGCAGGGCACGCTCGTCGAGCGCATGCGCGCCGCGGGCGCAGGCGTCCCGGCGTTCTTCACGTCGACCGGCGCGGGCACTGTCGTCGAAGACGGCAAAGAGGTGCGCGAGATCGACGGCCGGCGGGTGATCCTCGAGCGCGCGTTGCACGGCGACGTCGCACTCGTGCGCGCGGCGAAGAGCGACCAATTCGGCAACCTCAGGTTCTGGCGCACCGGACGCAATTTTAACCCGGTGATGGCGACCGCCGCAAAGCGAACGATTGTCGAGTGCGACGAGCTCGTCGACAACGGCGCGATCGATCCCGATGACGTGCATCTGCCGGGCATTTACGTCCACGAGATCATCCACGTGCCCGAGCACGAGAACGCGTTCGAGTACAAGACCCTGAGGAAGCGCCCATGACTTGGACGACGGAACAGATGGCGCGGCGCGCAGCGCAAGAAATTGCGGCCGGCTCGATCGTGAACCTCGGCATCGGGTTACCGACGCAGGTCGCCGATTACCTGCCGCCCGGTCACGCATGGCTGCACTCCGAGAACGGGCTGCTCGGCACCGGGCCGTTTCCGTTCGAGGGCGATGAAGATCCAAATCTCATCAACGCGGGAAAACAGACCGTCACCGTGCTGCCCGGCGGCTCGACGTTCGACTCGGCGAGCTCGTTCGGAATGATCCGCGGCGGTCACGTCGACCTCGCGATCCTCGGTGCGATGCAAGTCTCCGAGACCGGCGACCTCGCGAACTGGGCCGTGCCCGGCGGCAAAGTGATGGGCATCGGCGGCGCGATGGATCTCGCGAACGGTTGTCGCCGCGTGATCGCGATGATGCAGCACACGACGAAGACCGGCGAGGCCAAGCTCGTGCCGAAGTGCACGTATCCGCTCACGGCGATCGGCGTGGTCTCGCTCATCATCACGGAGCGCGGCGTGTTCGAGCCGCTCGGAGCTGGAAAAGGCTTCCGCCAGGGGACGTAGTCCATTAACGCAACTTCGTCGTTGCAACCTCGTGCAATTGTTCAGTGCGCGAGGGACGGACTAAAGCGAAGCTCCTCGGCCAAGAGCGCGCTCGCGCGGTAACACAGCTCGGCCTGTGGCTGCGTATGAAGCGCCATCCGCGAGATCGCTTGCTCGCTCACGCCGAGCACGGCGGCGAGATCGGATCCGGTCAGGCCGACCAGTCGTCCGGTATGGACGACGGCGCAGCGAGTGGCGACGAGCTCCGGCACGCGCCGCCGCGAGCGAACTTCGTCGGCGCGGACGCCGGCGAGCATACAAACCAGGTCGACCACGCGCGCCGGGCTCGGACGCAGGCGCGCCCACGGCCGTGCGACGAGCGGAACTGCGGCTTCGCCAGGCGTCGCGGTTCGAAGTGCGCCTCGTTGCGTCGCGACGTGAGCGATCGCTCGAAGATCGGCCGGCTTCACGTCACGCGCTTCGCCACAAACGTAGCGGTCGAATTCGGCGCCGTCGACGAGTGCCGCGCGCGCGAGCCCCTCGTCGACGTGAAGCCATCGCGGCTGAGCGTCGAGGCCGAGGTACGCACGATGGCTCGTCCACTGGGTCTGCGCCGGAGTTGCGACGACGCCGGCGCGGACGGGATTGTTGTGGATGTACGCGAGCACGAGTCCCGTGCGACTGGGCGCGACCGCAAAGTCGCGCGCGCGATCGGCGAACAGCGGCCCCAACCGGCCGCGGCGTTCGTTCATCCACAATGCGAACGGCGCGTTGACGCGGCGACTCCACGTCGCGAGCGGCGTCTCGCCGGCCACTGCTGCGACGTGAATGTGGTTGCTCATCAGTGCGTAGGCGAGGCACCGCCAATCGCTCTCGACGAGCGCACGACCCAACCAGTCGCGGTAGTGAGTGCGCTCGGTGTCGTCGCGAAAGTGCCAATCGCGATCGACGAAGCGCCAGATGAGGTGATGGACGATGCCAGGAACGTGAAGACGTGCGACGCGCATGTCGCGCATATCGGTTCGCGCGTCGTCGAGTTGCTCGCTTTAGTCCGTCCCTCGCGCCATGAACGATTGCGCGAGCTTGCACGGACGAAGTTGAGTTAATGGACTACGTCCCCGATGGTTGTCCCGACCGATCCGGGTTCTCGTACCGCTTTGACGAGGTCACCGGCGCCGAGCTTGCCGAGAATATGAATCGCACCGACGCCCTGATCGACGACGGCGAGCGCCTCTTCGAGCTTCGGGATCATGCCGCCGGTGACCGTTCCATCGGCGATCGCGGCGCGAGCTTGCGCGCGCGTCAGCGAGCCGATGCGTGACGACGGATCCTTGACGTCCTTGAGCACGCCGGGCGTCGACGTCACGAGGAACAATCGATCGGCTTTCAGCGCGGCCGCGAGCTGGTTGCCGACCATATCCGCGTTGATGTTGTACACGCCGCCGTCGGCATCGGCGCCGAGACACGCGATCACCGGGACGTACTTCGCGGCCCACAGTGCATCGAGGAGCGCGATGTTGAACCCGACGACGTCGCCGACGAGGCCGAGGTCGACCGGATCGGGACCCGCGCCGGCGTAGACTTTCGGCGGACGCTTGACGGCGCGCACGACGAGGCCCGACGCGCCGTGCAAGCCGACCGCAGCGACGCCCTTTGCTTGCAACGCGGCGCACAAGTCGACGTTGAGCTTGCCGGCGACGGCCATCTTCATCACGTCGAGCGTCGCCGCGTCGGTCACGCGACGACCGGCGACTTGCCGCGTCTCGATGCCGAGCTGTTTCTGCAGCGCGGTCGCCTGCGGACCGCCGCCGTGGACGATCGCGATCCGCGCACCGCCGTCGACGAGCACGCGCAGGTCGGCGGCGAGCACGGCCGCTTCGCCGGAGCCGACGACCTCGCCGCCGATCTTGACGACGATCGTGCTCACGGCCAGTTTCCGGTATCGGCGAGGCTCGCTTTTTCGTCGAGCCCGAGCACGAGGTTCATGTTCTGGATCGCCTGACCGGCACCACCTTTGATCAGGTTGTCGAGCGCCGAGAACAACGCGATCGTGCGCTTGCCATTCGTTGCGGCGCCGACGGTGAAGCCGACCTCGCAGTAGTTCGAGCCGTGCACCGCGACGACCTCGGGCAAGCGTTTATTGCCCGGGCGGCGCACGAACGGCTCGCGCGCGTAACGCTCGTCGAACAGCGAGCCGAGCTTCGCCGCATCGATCGCATCGGCGGGAAGCTCGACGAAGCAGGTCGCGAAGATACCGCGCGTCAGCGGTGCGCTGATCGGCACGAAGCGCAGCTCGAGGTGCTTGGCGCCCGCGTCGCCGAGCGTCTGCACGATCTCCGGCACGTGCTGGTGATCGAGCGGCTTGTACGTCTTCAAGTTGTTCGCGCGGCTCGGGTGATGCGTGCCGGCCTGCGGCGCGATTCCGGATCCCGACGAGCCCGTGATGCCCTGGACGTGGATCACCGCGTTGTCGAGCATGCCGGTCGCGGCGAGCGGCAACAGCGCGAGCTCGATCGTCGTCGCGAAACAGCCCGGCGATGCGACGTACGAAGCGGCCTTGATCGCGGCGCGGTTGAGCTCGGGCAGGCCGTAGACGAACGTGCTCGCGAGCAGCTCGGGATGCGGATGCTTCGCGCCGTAATATTTCTCGTAGACCGCGGCGTCGCGCAGCCGGAAGTCGCCGGACATGTCGACGACCTTGACGCCCGCGGCGATCAGCTCCGGTACTTTCGCGGCGGTGACTTTGTGGGGCAGGGCGAGCAGCGCGACGTCGCAGCCCTTCGCGGCGTCGGCCGGCGTGAGATCTTCGAACTTGAGATCGGTCGCGCCGTCGAGGTTCGGGTGAACAGCGCCGAGCGGCTCGCCGACGTGATCGATCGACGCGACGCGCACGAGCTCGACATCCGGGTGCATCAGCAGGCGGCGCGCCATCTCGGCGCCGCCGTAACCACTGCCGCCGATGATCGCGGCCTTGAATCGCTTAGCCATGGTAGGCACGGTATGCCATGGGAACACCGTCAGAGTCACTCGGTGCCGCACTCGCCGCGGTCGACGCGAACGAGGCAATCGCGCTCACGCGGCGCTGGGTCGAGGTCAACAGCTACACCGCGAACGTCGAGGGTGTGAACCGCGTCGGTGCGATGCTGCGCGAAGCATTCGCGTTGCCGTCGTTGACCGCGCAGACGATTCCGGGCGGCGAAGGTTTCGGTGATCACCTCGTGTGGCGAACGTCGGCGCCCGGTGCGCCGATCGTGCTCGTCGGTCATCACGACACCGTGTTTCCGCCGGGGCACTTCGAAGGCTGGCGCGAGAGCGACGACGGCCGCGCGACCGGACCGGGCGCACTCGACATGAAAGGCGGGCTCGCGGTGATCCGCGGCGCGTTGGTCGCGCTCGAAAAAGCCGGCGTCCTCGCGAAGCTGCCGATCGTGATCGTCTCGGTCGCCGAAGAAGAAGTCGGCTCGCCGACGAGCAAGCCGCACCTCGAGGCGCTCGCGCGCGGCGCTGCGTGCGGGCTCGTGTTCGAATCGGGACGCGCCGCCGACGCGATCATCACGCGGCGCAAAGGCGTCGGCGCGATGACGGTGACCGCGCACGGCAAGGCAGCGCACGCCGGCAACAATCACAAGGACGGCGCGAACGCGATCTGGGCGCTCGCGAAGTTCGTCGACGCCGCGCAAAAATTCACCGACTACGCGCGCGGAGTCACCGTCAACGTCGGCATGTTCAGCGGCGGCACGTCGAAGAACACGGTTCCCGAGACTGCATCGTGCATGCTCGACCTGCGGTACGAGACCGTCGCCGATGCGCACGCGCTCGTCGATGGTCTGCGCGCCGCTGCCGCCGCCGGCGGTGTTGCCGGCGTGACGCTCGAAGTCTCGGGCGGTGCGAATCGGCTCCCGCTCGAGCGCACGCCCGAATCGGCGAAGCTGCGCGACGCGTACGCGGCATGCGCGCGCGCCGAAGGCCTCGGCGATGGCGAGGCCGCGCTGCTCGGCGGTGGCTCCGACGCGAACACGCTCGCACCGCTCGGCGTGCCGGTCATCGACGGCCTCGGTCCGCGCGGCGCCGGATTTCACACGACGACCGAGTACGTCGAGCTCGCGACGTTCGGGCCCAAGATTCGCGCTCTCGTCCGCTTCCTGGGGACGTAGTCCATTAGCGCAACTTCGCGCGTCGAAGTGCGCGAGATTGCTCGTGCACCGAGGGACGGACTAAAGCGAGCACGCGAGTGACCACGATCCTCGACGGTGGCGACGAACCAGCGCGTGGAGCCTGATGGGCCTCGCTTTAGTGCGTCCCTCGACGCCTGAATAATTTCGAGCGCTTCCGCGATCGAAGTTGAGCTAATGGACTACGTCCCTAGTGGAGGGTCAGCGTGCTCGCGAGCTCGGCTGCGAACGTCAGCTCCTCTTGCAGCGTGGGCTCACCTTCGAGCTCGCGGGCGCGCAGCTCGCACCGCTCGCGGTAGTCGACGATCAGCGGCGCGAGCTCGAAGTCGGGCACGTTCACGGTCGCGAGCCGGTCGCGCGCGGCGAGCAGCCACTTGTCGCCGCCTTCGCGCAACGCGATCGCGACCAGCGTCGCGGGCGGGATGTGCTGGATCTGGTCGGCCGCGCTGGACGCGCTGCGCTGGATGAACGCGCGCACGAGCGCGGCGTCGTCGCCGATGATCGGCGCGAGGTCGTGCCACGTCGCGACGCGCACGGACTCGACGACGATGCGGCGCAGTCGGCGCGATGCGTTCGCGCGCGCGAGCATCGTCGTGCAGGTGTGAACGCGCCGCTCGCCGCCGGGCGGGCTGGGTGCGCCTGCGGTCCATCGCATGACGGCGATCTGCGCTTCGTCGTCGGACGCGTCGTCGAGCCACGCGATCGCAGCGACGGCATCGGCGCCGCCGGCGCGCACGAGCGCCTCGAATGCTTCGTAGCGGACGT
>DASXEF010000394.1:0-1824 GCA_036490255.1 Kofleriaceae bacterium | reverse complement strand
CGCAGGCGGCAAAGTCGCCGGCTCGGTGTCGAAGAAGACGACGTATCTCGTCGCCGGCGGCGATACCGGCAAGACCAAGCTCGAAGCCGCGCTGAAGCACGGCGTCACGGTGATCGACGAAGCCGAGCTCGAGAAGTTGCTCGGCGGGTAAAACGTGCGCTCACGCCACGCCGTGCGACCTCGTCAATCGTCGTCGCAAGCGTTGTTGGTCGCCGCCCGGCCGAACTGCGTAGTACGTTATTAACTATGTCGCTCGCAACGTCACTCGCACATGCGCAGCTACGTAACCACTACCACGCGTGCGCGTTCGTAAATGGCCCTCTCGAAGAGCGCGCCGTCATCGATCCGTTCTTCGTCGAAGGCATGCGCCGCGGCGAAAAGGCTGTCTACATCGTCGACCCGGCGCATCGCGACGATCACGAGGCGCGGCTCGCGAAGTCGGCGCCGAGCCGCGATCTGCTCGAAGTGACGACGTGGAACGACGCGCACCTCAAAGGTGGCTCGTTCCAGCCGGCGCGCATGATGGCTGATCTCGACGAGCTGATCCAGAACCACGCTGCCGCCGGTCATCCGCCGATGCGGCTCGTCGGCCAGATGGGCTGGATGTTCCACACGCCGCCCGTGATCGAAGAGCTCGTCGCGTACGAGGCGAGCGTCAACGAGGTGCTCAACCGCGGCAAGACGCCGACGGTTTGCGTGTACGACGTGCGCCGGTTGAGCGGAGCGGTGCTGATGGATTTGCTTCGCGCGCATCCGTTGACCGTGATGAACGGCGTGCTGCACGAGAATCCGTTCTACACGCCGGCTGACGTGATGCTTCGCGAGCTGAAGCAGCGCGCGAGCGCCTGATCCATGTCGGACCGCCTCGAGCGTTGCATTCGCGACCTCGCCGCGTTGAACGCGTTGCCTTCGATGTGCGTTGGCCGAACGCCCGAAGAAGCATTGGCAGTCGTGATCGAAGCGTTGCCGACGGTGCTGAGCTGCGATCTGATCTACCTCAAGCTTCCCGGCTCGCCGCCGCAAGAGCTCGGCGCGTTCGGCGGCATGCCGCTCACCGAGATCCAGCTCGCCGACATTCGCGCGGTGACGTCGGCCGACGGCGATGGCACCGATGCGCAGCTCTTTCTTGCCGATGGCAAGATCTGGTGTCTCGAGGCCGAAATTCCGATCGGCGCCGATCGCGGACAGCTCGTGGCCGGTCGTCATACGGCGTTGGACCCGCAAACCGATCGCGTGCTCGTCCGCACCGCTGCAAACGTCATCGGCACGATCGTCGCGAGCGCGCGGGTTCTGGAAACGGCGCGGCGCAAAGACGATTTTCTGGCGATGCTCGGCCACGAGCTTCGCAATCCGCTCGCGCCGATCATGACCGCGGTCGAGCTGTTGGCGCGCCGGCCGGAGGTCGCGCGCGAACGAAATATCATCGACCGACATTCGCGCCACCTCGCGCGCCTCGTCGACGATCTGCTCGACATCTCGCGCGTGACGCGCGGCCACGTCGAGCTGCGCTCCGAGATCGTGCCGTTGGCCTCGGTGTTCGAGCGCGCGATCGAGATGGCATCGCCGCTCGTCGCGCGAAATCGCCACGAGCTCACCGTTGCCGATCCCGGCAAGACCACCCTGCGCGGTGACTCGACCCGGCTCGCTCAGGTTTTCAGTAACCTGCTGACCAACGCGGCGAAGTTCACACCGCCGGGCGGCAGGATCGACGTGGTCGTCGACCACGCCGTCGACCGCGTGCGCGTTACCGTGCGCGACAACGGCGTCGGCATCGCGAGCGATCAAATGCAGCGGATCTTCGAGCCGTTCGTGCAAGCCGACCGC
>DASXEF010000364.1:0-4206 GCA_036490255.1 Kofleriaceae bacterium | reverse complement strand
ATCGAGGGCGAGCGAGCGCTCGTACGCGGCGATCGCTTCGGCGAAGCGGCCGCGATCTTCGAGCGCGACGCCGAGGTTGAACCAGTACAGCGCGACGTTCGGCGCCGCGCAGATCGCCAGGCGGTACAGCGACTCGGCATCGCCGAGCTCGCCGCGGTCGTGATGGATGCGGCCGAGGTTGTTGTACGCGTCGGCGAGATCGGGCCGGCCCGCGAGCGCGCGACCGTACGCGGCGATCGCGCCGTCGACATCGCCTTGCTCTTCGCAGGCGAGGCCGCGCTCGTAGTGATCGACGGCGCTCGTCGCGCGACGCATGCCGCGCCGAGGTCCGATCGAGAACAACGAAACGAGCTCGCCCATGCCGACAAGCTACGCGCCGGGTCTGACATCATCGTCGAGTGAGCGACGCACCGACGCAAACGATCGAGCTGCTCGGCCGCGGTCGCGATCTGCGAATCCCCGACGACGATTACGAATTTTCGCCGCTTAGCGAAGCGCTTCAATACGACGAAATCGCGAGTTCGCTCGACGACAGTCGCGACGGTTTCGTGTTCGAGCGGGTGACGACGTGCCCGGGCTGGGTCAACCGCGAGACCATCATCGCGCTGCGCGTCGCCGGACCGTGGTCGATCCTCGAGCACGCGGGCGAGCGCACCGGCGTCGTCGCGAGCGAGCACGCCGGCCGCTGGTACGTCGCGTTCGAGGCTACGTACGGCGCGACGTTGCGCACGACGTTCGCGCTCGGCGACGGCGACGCGTGGCACGGCGACAGCTGGAAGCTCTTGCCACATCCGTTCGTCGAGCCGACTGCGCGCGACTGGCGCTGGCGCAACAACTCGTTCGGCCCGCACTCGATCACCGTCGTCGCCGACGGCGATCTCGCGCGATTCTGGGCCGGCTGCGAGCCGGTCGTCTACGGACCCGACGACGGGGTGAGCGGGATCGCGCGCGATGGCCAGTTCGTCATCCACGGCGATCGATTCTCGATCTGGCGCGGCTATCACGACAACTTCGAGCGCGCCGCGTTCGACGCCGGCGTCTTGCTCGCGCTCGCCCGGGGCGCCGCCGGCCGCGTTCGTTGGTGGCTCGCGATGGAGCACGATTGGTACGCGCCGTTCGGGATCGGCGACGACGGTGACTCGCTCGTCGACTACTTGCTCGGCGACCGAGCGCAGGTCGGCGACGCGCTCGATGCCACGCTCGCGCTCGTCCAGATCGACGCGAGCGGCGACGACGTCGCGGCCACGATCGCGGTCGGGCTCGGCCACGAGCCGATCGCCGACGCGTACTTCGACTCCTGGCTCGCCGCGCAGCCGGTCACCGCGTTGCCGCGGCACGTCAGTGTCGCATTGTCACGCGAGGTCTACAGCGCCTGGCATGACCGGCTCAATAAACTGCAGCCATTCGTAGTCTGGCGCGTGGTCGGATCCGGGTGACGATCTCCACCTTTTGCTAGGATGCGACACGTGGGCGACTCGCACGGCACGACGCTGAGCATCCATGCGGATGGCAAGGATGGGCGCACCGGTCCGCGTCCCGAGCCGGTCCTCGTGCTGGTGCTCGAGTGCGGCCGGCCGCGCGCGGGATCGATCCGCTTCCGGCTCTCCGATCTCACCGCGATCAACTTGGGCCGCGGCAGCGAGCGCTCGGCGACGATCAACGGCAGCGAGCTGCACGTCCGCGTCCCCGACAAGTGGATGTCGTCGAAGCACGCGCGCATCGAGCCGTCGTTCGGGCGCTGGGTGCTCGTCGATACCGAGTCGAAGAACGGCTCGATCGTCGACGGCCACACCACGAAGCGCGCCGTGCTCACCGATGGCTCGATCGTCGAGCTCGGCCACACCGCGTTCTTCTTCTTCGAGCGCATGCCGGTCGAAATGGGCACGCCGGCGATCTCCGAGCTCGGCATCGCCGACGGCGTGCCGGGGCTGTCGACGTTGGATCCGACGTGGGCCTCCGAGCTCGCGCGGATCAAGCAGATCGCGTCGTCCGAGATCCCGATGCTGGTCGAAGGCGAGAGCGGCACCGGCAAGGAAGTGCTCGCCGCCGCGATCCACGGCTTGTCGGGTCGCAAGGGCGCGTTCGTGCCGGTCAACTGCGGCGCGTTGCCGGAGAACCTCGTCGAGAGCGAGCTATTCGGTTACAAGAAGGGCGCGTTCTCGGGCGCGCAGACCGACCACCCCGGGTTGGTGCGCGCGGCCGACGGCGGCACGCTATTCCTCGACGAGATCGGCGACTTGCCGAGCGCGTCGCAGGCGGCGCTGCTGCGCGTGCTGCAAGAGCGCGAGGTCATGCCGGTCGGCGGCACGCGGCCGGTCGAGATCGATCTCCGCGTCGTCGCGGCGACGCACCGCGATCTCGATCAGATGGTCGCCGAGCAGACGTTCCGCCATGACTTGTTCGCGCGGCTCGCGGGCTTTCGCGTCGCGGTGCCGCCGCTCGACGAGCGCCGCGCCGATCTCGGCCTGCTGATCGGCGCGCTGCACGCGCGGCTGTTTCCCGCCGAGCATCCGGGCTTCGAGATCGACGCCGCGCGCTTGTTGTTGCGCTATCCGTGGCCGCTCAACATCCGCGAGCTCGAGCAAGCGCTCGCGACCGCGCAGGTGCTCGCCGGCGCGGCGGCGGTTCGCGCCGAGCATCTGCCCGATACCGTGCGGTCGGGCCGCCCGCCCGGTGCGCCGCGCCCGGTCGTGTTGTCGGAGATCGATCAAAAAGTGCGCGATCAAGTCGTCGCCGCGCTGCGCGAGCATCAGGGCAACGTTTCGGCGGTCGCGCGCGCGCTCGACAAGGATCGCAAGCAGATCCAGCGCTGGATCAAACGGTTCGGCCTGGACCCGTCGTCGTATCGCTGACGTACCTTCGCGTAGAAACCGTGAAGGAACGTTAATTCGACCCGCGGCGAGCAACCGTTCGCCCGCGCCGAGGCTCTTAGGGGTGTGCTGCGCGTCGGCCGCTTTCGGCAAAAGCGCAATCCCTACTCCGCCGGCGCGCAGCACTATTTAACTCGCGGCACCGGCCGCTACGACGAGCCGGTGACGTGCTTGCTGAGCCCGAACAGCGTGCGCTCGGCCCACGCCGCGAGCTCGCTCGGCGGTTTGCCGGCGAGCCTGCGCTTCGCTTCGGCGTGCGCGGGGATCGCGACGAGGCCGCGCGGCAGCCGCTCGTAGACGCGACCGAGCGTGCGAAACCCGAGCGTCATCGCGAGCCGATCGACGCGCGAGTACGCGAGCTCGAATTGTGCGCGCAACCGCTCCGGCAGTAGATCCGCGGCGAGCAGCTCGGCGAGCCGGCCGAGCGGCGGCTGCGCGCCCGGGCCGCCGCGACCGAGCAAGAACTTCGACATCTCGAGCGCGACCGGCGCGACCTCGAGTTGATCGCTCGCGAGCATCGCCGCCATGTAGTCCTCGTGCTCGCGCCACGATCGCGGCAGTCGATCGATCGCGATCCCGAACAGTGCGCCGAAGCGACTCATCTCGATCGTGTAGCGATCGAGCTCGCCGGGCGCGAAGCGATAGCCCAGTCGCCTGCGCACGGCGATCGTCGTGTCGGCGAGCGTCGCGTGCACCCAGCGCAGCGCATCGACATCGTTCGCGTGATACCGCGCTCCCGCCGGCCACGCGCCGATCGCGATCGGGATCTCGCCGGTGATGCGCATGTGCACGGCGTGCACGCGGCGCGCGGCCGTGACCGCGTCGTCGAGCTCGCCGTACGCCATCGCGAACACGTGACGAAACGTGCGCTGGAAGCGACCGATCACGTCGCGCGCGACGTGCGAGTGGTGCGCGACCGCATACGCGACCATCGGATGCGCGAGCTGCAACAGTGCGGCTCGTCCGCCGCCTAGAAACACGCCGAGATCACCCGCGAGCCGCCAGGCCGTCGACTCCGGACCGTAGATCCCTGCGCACGGATCGGACACGCGATCGGCTAGCGACGCGAGCGCCGCTTCGAGATCTGCTCGGCTGACGATCACTTACGCGATAGTAGCTCGCGCAGTAGAGCGTGCGCGGCTGCCACAGCGCGCCGGCCAGCTACGTACGCGTTCCGGAAGTGCGCGGGCAAACAGTAGATCGGTCGCGAGAGCCCCGGCACACCCGCTGCACAAGCATCGAAGCGCAGTGCGGACCATGCTTTCCACGGCCGGAGTCGCAGCGCCGATCGCTGACACCGACACCCTCGCACCTGGCGCCAAAGCCGGGCCGTGGG
>DASXEF010000297.1:0-7692 GCA_036490255.1 Kofleriaceae bacterium | reverse complement strand
CGCGCCGGCTTGCCGGCGGGATCGATCGCGATCGCGTTGCGATACGCGGCGAGCGCGCGGCTCGGCTCGTCGAGGTGCTCGCGCAGCGCGTCGCCGAGGCGAACGAGCCGGGCGATCGTGCGGTGCGTGGCGCGGCCGGATGCGCCCTCGAGCAAATCGGCCATCTCGCGCCAACGGCCCATCTGCGCGAGCAGATCGGCGAGCGCGGTGATGCCCTCTTCGTCGTCCTTGTGATCGGCGACGACGCGCTTCCACGCATCGATCGCGCGCGACAGATCTTCGCGCTGGTGCTGGTGAACGAGCGCGACGCGCACGAGATCGGCGCGGCGCTGGTTCGGCGACGTGACCTTGCCGGCGCGACTCTCGAGCGCGGCGACGAGATCGTCCCACCGGCGCTGGCTCTCGAGGATGCTGATGCGCGCATCCAACGCCGACAGATCCGACGGATCCGAATCGACGCGACGCTCCCACAACAGCAGCGCGCGATCGGTATCGCCGAGCGACTCGGCGAGCTTGGCGGCTTCGCTCAAGATCGCGGCGCGCGCCGCATCGTTCGCTTCGAGGTGAGCTTGGCGCTCGAGCACGCCGAGGCGCTCGTGCGGGCGATTGGTCTGCGAGTACAGACCGGCGAGTCGCCGCGCGACGCCGAGCTGTTCGTGCTCGGCCGCGCCGTTGACCGCCGAGGCTTCGACGTAGAGCCCGATCGCGGACTCGACGTCGTCGAGCCGGTCGAGCCGCGTGCGAGCGGCTTCGGCGAGCAGCTCGACCTTGCGGGTCGGATCGATCTCGCTGCGCATCGCCTGCGGCGATGCTGCGCGCCCGGCGTCCGCCGGGCTTGCGACCGCGCCGTTGTTGCCGCGCGCGGCCGCGGCCAGACCGGCCGCATAGCGATCGTGATGACCGCCGCGATCGGCGAGCTGGCGCAGTTTCTCCTCGGTGACCGTCGATTCGGGCGCGATCGAGAGCAGCGCCGCGTAGTGATCCATCGCGGCCGGTAGATCATCGAGCTCGGCGAGCCGCGAGCCGGCTTCTTCGCGCAAGTCGCGCGAGTGGCTCGGATCGATCTGGATGATCTTCTCGAGCACGCGAATGACCTCGCGCGGGCGCTGCGCGGTGTCGTGATGCGCGCGCAACAGATCCATCGCGGTGTCGCGCACGGACTTCGTCGCTTTGGGCGACTCGATGATGCGCTCGAGCAGCTGCGTCGGCTCTTTGTCGTCTTCCGCTTCGTTGAGCAGCGGCTTCACGGCCGCCAGCGCGTTCGCGGGATCGCCGAGGTTATCGAGCCAGCACGCGGCGATGCGCGCGCGGGTCTTCTCGCGATCCTTCTTCGACAGGTTCTCGAGCCGGCCTTCCCACAGCGCGATGAGATCGGGCCACCGCTCGTGGCGTTCGAGCAAGCGCTCGAGGCTCTGGTTGACGCGCGCGTCGTCGGGGACGAGCGGCAACAGCTGCTGGTAATACGCGATCGCCTGTTCGGGCTGATTCGCGACGTCTTTCGCGAGCTGCGCCGCTTCGCGCAACAGCCGCACGCGCGACGCCTTGTCCTTGCTCGCCGCGATCGCGCGGTTGTAGAGCGCGAGCACGTCGGCCCAGCGCTCGGCGACCGTGTAGATGACGCTCAGCCGTTGCAGCGCCAATTCCGATGCCGGCGCGAGCACGAGCACGCGCGACAAGATCTTTTCGAGGACCTTCGGATCGTCGCCGAACCACTCGTCGCAGAATCCGCCGGCGCGCTCGCCGATCATCTCGGCGACTTGCGGCTCGAGCGAGCTCGCGAGCGTTTCGTTGAACAGCGCGACGATCTCGTCGGGCTTTTCGAGCTCGGCGGCGAGCGACTCGGCGTCTTCCCACGCGCTCACCGCGTGCGGCGAGTGCTTCACAGCAGCAGTGGCTTCCTCGAATCGAGACAGGTCGGCCATGTGTCCTTCCCAAGTCCGCGTCGCGCCTCCACAGCGCAACAGCGGCGAGAAATCATATCACCCTAGAACGCGCGGTGAATTCCGAGCACGGCCATGAATGGCGCCTGATACTCGGTCGCGGTCGCGTACGTGTTGGTCCGCACCGCCGGGATGCCGTCGTCGGTCTTGAGCCACACGAGATCCTCGTAAGACCCCCCCACGATCGGGTGGATGTTGTCCTCGGAATAGACCGTGTCTTGGTTCGTGACGGCGCGTCGATCGAACATATTGAAGAAGTCGAGGGTCACGTCGAACCGCCGCCAGCTGGCGCCGAGGCGCAGGTTGGCCTGCGTTTGCATCGGCCCGTAGCCGGCGGCGCCGCGCGGGAGCAGGTAGACGAGCCCGTCGGGCCCGTTCGCCATCACATCCAGTGGCATGCCGCTTTGCAGCGTGAGGCGCGCCGATGCCATCAGCGTGACCGAGCCGAGCTTGCCGTGTCGCGTGCCTTCGAAATAGACGCGCTGGCCGGGTGTTTCCGGCAACGGCCCCTGCTGGTTGGTCGAGAACACGTCGAAGTCGGCGCCGTTGAACAGCACGGCGCCCTCGACCGGGTTGTAGGCGCCGGTCCAGTTGCCGGTGGTCTCGCCCCAGCCCCACCCGACGCGCAGGTCGGTCCAGGCGTCGAGTGCGGTCGAGAGCTCGACCGCGAACAGCCGCGTCGACCGGGTCGCGTCGTCCTCGTCGCCGAACGCGCCCGGATTGCCGAACCCATCGGCGGTCGAGTCGATGCCGTCATAGAGCCAGCGGCCTTGGATGTAGGCACGTGCGCGCACGATCCGGTTGAGCGCGACCTCGACGCCCGCCGTCAGCTCGTCTTGCGTGATCGGCTGCGTACCGTCGATCACCTCTTGCGGCGTGCCGGTAAACACCGACCGCGTCGTCGTGCCGTTGAACATCAGCTCGTCGGCGTAGCGATTGCCGACGAGGATCGCCGAGCCGACGCCGGCGGGCAGCATCGCGAAGCTACGCCCCATGCTCACCCACGCGCGCGATCGGCCACCGCCGAGGAAGTCGTAGCTGAGCCCGAGCCGCGGCGCCCATTCGTTCGAGAAGTGCAGCGGCGTGCCGACCCACATCAGCTCCCAGCGCACGCCGCCGTCGACGCGCAGGTTCGGTGCGGGCTGCCACGTGTCTTCGGCATAGGCGGCGCCGTACAGCGTGCGATACGCGAGCTCGGAGACATCGACGTACGGGCAGGGCACGCTGATGTCGGTCGAGCACACCTCGGTTTGCGACACGAACCGGCGCACGTCGTTCTCGCCGGGGAACAGCGACAGCTGTTGCTCGCCGCCGGTGTAGAACGAATCGGTGATCAGCTGCGAATCCTCGACGGTCGCGCCGACGCGCACCGCGTGATTGCCGAGCCGGCGCGCGATGTCGGCGGTGAACGTCAGCCGGTCGGCGGTGAGGTTTTGCAGCTCGCCCGCGCCGCCGCTCGCGAACCATCCCGACGGCACCGGGCAGTTCGTGATCATCGGAAATGGATCGCCGGCGATGTTGTCGGCGCACTTGGCCGCGAGCGTCGGATCGTCGCTGAGCGACGCCGGGATGTACGCGGTGAGATCTTGCGGAATGTTCTGCGCCGCCGGATCGGTCGCCGACTCGCGCTGCAACGAGCGATGCCACGCGGCCTGCGCGTGGAGCTTCCAGTCGTGCGTGTCGGCGTTGTACGTCGCGATCACGTCGCCGACGTAGCGCGTGATGTCGACCGAGCCGGCTTGCGGCGTCGCGTTGAACATGTACGCGTTCGCGCTCGACAGCACGCCGATCGCGGTGAGCGCGAAGTGCTGCACCGGCCCGTCGACGCCGACGCGCAACATCGCCGGCACCGAGTATTCGCCGATGTTCTGGCGGCTGCTCTCGATCGGCGACAGCGTCGCGATGCCGGGCAAGCCGTCCGGAACGCCGTCGTCGTTGTAGTCGGCGAGCGACGACGCGGTCAGGTTCAGCTTCGAGTCGGTCACCGTCGGCGCGATGCCGGCGACGAACCACGACTTCGCGCCTGGAAACAGCTTCGGCAACGGCCCGCTCGCGACGATCGATGCAGTCGCGGATGGACCCGGATCGATCGTGCCGTTGCGCACCTGATACGTGTTCGCGATCTCGGGCGTGTGCGCCGCGCTGGCGGCCCACGCGCCCCACGCGCGCACGTCGACATCGAGCTTGTCGCCGCCGGTCTTCAACCGCGCGTCGATCACGCCGCCGGTCGACGTGCGATCGCGCGCCGCGAAGCCGCCGGTCTGCACCATGATGCCGTCGAGAAACGTCAGCGGCAGCTTGGTCTCGGCGCCGCCGGTGCGAATGTTGTCGGCGGGCGCACCGTCGATCGTCCAGCGATTCTCGAGCCCGTTCGCGCCTGCGATCGAGACACCCACGTCATCGCGGCCGACGCCGGTGACGTAGCTCGCGACCTGATCGTGCGTCTGGTTGCCGGTCGGCAGCGTCAGCAAGTACGTCGCCGGCAACCACGTCGTGATCGCGTACGGCACCTCGTCGGCCATCGGATCGGTCGCGGTCGCGCAGCCGAAATCGAGGCCGTCGGCGCATTCGATCGGCTTGTCGGCCTGCGGCTTCGCGAGCCCGAACGTGTCGCGGATATCCGCACGCGCCACGCCAGTCGCGGCCGCGATCAACGCGCAGGTGCTCGCGAGCCTCACCTAGCGCGACGGTATCACCCGCCCGCGCTCGGGTCAGTGTTCGTGATCGTGATCGTGGCCATCGCCGTGATGGTGATGACCGTGGTCGTGATCGTGATCGTGATTGCAGTCCGGACCGTGCTGATGCGCTGCTTCGTGCGCGGCGATCTCGGCTTTGACCTTCGTCATGTCGAGCCCCTTCGCCTGCGTGACGAGCTGCTCGAGCGCGGCCGGCGGCAACGCGCCCGATTCGCGGAACAACAGCACACCGTCGCGGAATAACATCAGCGTCGGGATCGCTTGAATATCGATCGCACCGGCGAGCTCCTGCTGATCTTCGGTGTCGATCTTGCCGAACGTGACATCCGCGTGCGTCTCCGACGCTTTTTCGAACACCGGCGCGAACGCGCGGCACGGGCCGCACCATTCCGCCCAGAAGTCGAGCAGCACGATGCCGCCCTTCTCGATGGTCTGTTTGAAGTTATCGCCGGTGATGGTCACTGTTGCCATACGCGGAGCGTGACAAGCGAGGTCGCCGTCGGCAAGCCACAGGCGCGCTATTGCGCGCGGTGCTAGCCTTTGAGCGTGAAGCTCAGGATCACGTACAACGCGCCGGTCGTGCTGACGTTCACGATCGCTGCGGTCGTGGTGTTTTTGATCACGCAAGCGGTGCCGCCGGTCGGCGAGTGGTTCCGCGCGGCGCCGACGCTGGCGATCGGCCCGAAGGCCTACGTCGGCTTGTTCAGCTTCATCCTCGGTCACGCGAGCTGGGAGCACCTGCTCGGCAACTTCATGTTGATCTTGCTGATCGGGCCGATCTTGGAAGAGCGCCACGGCTCGTTCCGACTGCTCGTCATGATCCTCGTGACCGCGCTCGTCACCGGGCTCGTCAACCTCGCCGTGTCGAGCGGGTTCTTGCTCGGCGCGAGCGGCATCGTGTTCATGATGATCTTGCTCGCGTCGATGGCGAACGTCCGCAGCGGCGAGATCCCGCTGACGTTCATCGCGGTCGCCGTGATCTACCTCGGCGGCGAGATCGTCAAACAGTTCACGGCGCACGACAACGTCTCGCACATGGCGCACCTGATCGGCGGCGCGGTCGGCGCGGTATTCGGCTTCGTCGCGGCGGGGCGCAAGGGCGCGCCCGCGAAAGCCAAGGCGCCCATCGATCTCGCGAAGCTCAAGATCTAGCCTGCGACAAGCTGCGACGTCGCTTGCGATGCGCGCATCACGACGCGCCATGTCGTATCGGTGGTCGTCGTAGACCGGGCGCGTTAGCGTCGCGCCATGAAAATGTTTGTTGCCGTGATGATCGCGTGGTCGGGGCTCGCTCGCGCAGAGGCGCCGCCGGTCCCACAGTTGTTCTCGCCCGGCGTGATCTCGAGCCCGGCCAACGACGGCTCGCCGACGTTCACGCCCGATGGCAACACGCTGTTGTTCACGCGCAGCGCGGCGACCTGGAGCGCGATCTTGGAATCGCATCGCACCGGCAACGTGTGGTCCGAGCCGCAGCTGGCCGCGTTCTCGGGCGAGTGGCCCGATTCGTCGCCGGCGATCTCGCCCGACGGCAAGTTCGCCGTGTTCGTGTCGATCCGCGAGCACATGGCGCAGCTCTATCGCGTCGATCGCGCGGCGAACGGCACGTGGAGCACGCCGGCGAAGCTGCCGAGCACCATCAACATCGGTCCGGCGATCTGGAAGCCGAGCGTCGCCGCCGACGGCACGATCTACTTCGTGTCGATCGACAAGGACGGTCACAAGCGGCTGTACTCGGCGGCGAAGACGAAGACCGGCTACGCGCAGGCGCAGCCGCTGCCGTTCTCCGACGGCAGCAAGCTCGACGTCGATCCGGAGATCGCGCCCGACGGATCGTTCCTGGTGTTCTGCAGCGCCGGCCGGATCGCCGGTAACCAAAGAGATCAGCTGTTCATCGCGCGCAAGACGAAGACAGGTTGGAGCGAGCCGGCGTCGATTCACTACGCGGGCGACGGCGGCTCGACCGACGACGAACCGCACCTCGGTGCCGATCGCCGCACGCTGTACTTCTCGAGCGATCGCGCAGGCGCGGTCGCGTTTCCGCGCTCGCACGACCAAGCGGCGCGCGACGTCCAGCGGCTCGAGCAGTGGGACAACTCGAACTCGAACGTGTGGACGATCCCGCTCGCGGGTTAGTCAGCGGGTCCGCACGCCATCGGCCCGTCGCACGTCGTGTGCGCGAAGCTGTACGACTGGCACGTCGAGCCGCCACCGCATTGCGCTTCGTCGGCGCATTCGGTCGCGCAGAACTCGTTGCCGTGGGTATCGGTCACGCAGCACGACGCGCCCGGGCAGATCGTCAGATTGCAGCACGCGCGGGTGTCTTGGCAGACATACGGCCCGGTGACGTCTCCGGCCGTGTCGGTGAGCGGCGCGCAACATCCGGTCGCGCAATCGCTCGCGGTGACGCACGACGGTGCACAACCGAGCGTGCCGGTGGTCGTGTTCATCACGCACGCTTCGGCGGCGTTCGCACAACAACCGTCGCCGCATGCGACGCCGCTCGCACACTCGAGTGCTGCGTTGTTGGTCGTGCCGCACGCGATCATCACGAGTCCACACACCACGCCGAGAGCTCGCATCCGACCACGCTAACACTCTCGATCAGCGAGCTTGCGAGGGATGATCGCCTCGAAACCCCGTCGATAACCCGACGGTCCGCAGCATCACGGACACATTCACATGCGGAGTCGGCGGCGCTCGGGACCGCGTCGCGCGTGCGTCGTTCACGCGAGGGTGGACCTGCTAAACCGCCGCGCGGCGTCGAGCGATGAGGTCGTTGCGACTGTCGACGAGGCCATCGGCCGAGAGCGGCACCTCGCAGAGATGTTGGCGCGTTGTCGACGAATCGGATCAGAGCTGTCCGGCTCCGGTCATGGTTCGCACCGGTTAGCCGCCAGCGATTTCACGAAATAAACGACGCATTCGTTTGAGATATTCGTCATGCAATAATACTAGCGAAATCAAAAAAACCGTGCTAGCGTTTCATATGGGTCGGCGCCAGCAAGCGTTTCGATTTCGCTCCCACGGCGGCGCACGACGTGGCGCCGGCCGGCCTC